>JAKVBZ010000172.1 GCA_022448645.1 Pirellulaceae bacterium | reverse complement strand
TCCCAAACCTGGATTTCATTGCCGGCACTTCCGGTAACGATCTGAGACCCATCGGGAGAGATAGCAATGGTTCCCATGCGACCGGTGGGAGAAATAGGCAGCAGTTGGGTTCCGGTAATGACATCCCAAATCCGGACACTATTGTCACCACCGCCGGTGACTAATTTTCTGCCGTTATCAAAGAAGGCAATATTCGAAGCCAGGAATTGGTGTCCTTCGTTGAATTCTCGTATCTGTTTTCCAGTGGCAACATCCCACAGGCTTGCCGTGCGATCGCGACTGGCGGTCACAATGTTTGCGCCGTCTGGAGAAAATTGGGCAGAAAGAACTGCATCGGTGTGGCCTTTCAATACGCGACCACGAATGACACGTTTTTCCTGATAGCCTTCAATATTCCAAAGCCGCACAAACTCGTCATGCGCGCCCGACAGGACTTTCAGGCCATCAGGAGAGAACGCGCAGGATCTCACACTCCCACCGTGGCCCCGGAAGATCTTGACAAGATTGCCTGTTGCGACATTCCAAATTTGCAAGGTGTTGTCATGGCTACCGCTCACCAATAAGGTGCTATTGGTAGGTGAAAATGCCACGGAGCGGACAGGACCATTATGCCCGGAGAGTTCCAAGTGGGTTGGTTTAGGATCGGGGAGATTTTCGATTCGGCGTCCAATGTCAATTGGCTGAACCTCGTTGGGGTTCCAAACCAGCACCTTGTTGTCATAGCCTCCGGTAGCAACAAGTTGACCATCGTTGGAAAAGTCAGCTGTGTAGACAGGCCCTTCATGACCAGGGAACTCGGTGATTTTTTCGAATGGGCCAAAGGTGTTGTCCTGATTTATTGCCCGCTTCCAGATAATTGCTCGACCATCCTGTCCTACGGTTACAAGCTGTTTGCCGTCTGGAGAGAACTCGGCATCCCAGACCCACCAGCTATGCCCCCTGAGGACTTGCAATTCGCTTCCTGATTGCAAATCCCATAGTCGGGCTGACTCGTCATAGGAAGTTGTAATGAGTTGCTTGCCATCGGGTGAAAACTGCAAGCTGAGCACGGCATCTTGGTGGCCTACACCTTGGGCCTTGCCTGGAAGTTTTCTGATTTCCAACCCCGTCCTGGCATCTATCAAGCGAATGGTGCTGTCGCTGCTTCCGCTGGCAATGAACTTCCCGGAGGGTGAGTAGGCGACTGCGTGAACATATTGCCCATGCTGTAGCGAGTGGATTACCTTGCCATCGGAAATGTCGCGGATGGCAACCTGACCATCCCAATCGCCACTGACACATTGGTCGCCAAGCGGCGAGTAGGCCACAGCATCGACAGGTCCATTAGCCTGCATGGGAAGTTCAGAGAGCTGACACAGGTGCGCCAGACGTCCCCATTCCCAATGTCGTAGGTCCTGGCGGCACTGGGTGAGTAATTCGTAGGCGTAGTCGTAGGCATTCTCGTCGATTTTGGCGGCGGCGAGTCCAATTCGGGCGATGTAGGATTCGTATTCTTCGGCCTCTTTTGCCTTGTCAGCAAGCGTTTTTTGCCGAACTGCTTCCTGCTCATTTTTTTCAGCAATGCTTTTTTGGTGTACGGCTTCTTGCTCACTCTTTTCAGCAATGCTTTTTTGGTGTACTGCTTCCTGGCGATTTTGATTGATCAGCACGGCTGCCAGAATCGAAATTCCAGCGATGGCGACTACCAGGGCCGCGACGATTCGCCGAAAATTTCGGAGACGCCATTGGCGAGCATCACGTTCTTGTTGCCCTTGTTCGATTTTGGAAAGTAATTCTGTATGTGTTTCATTGGCCGGATTGAGCAAAGTTGCGGCAAGGTCAAAATCACCTTTATCGTAAGCACAGGAGGCGTAGTCGAACTGTGCTTCCACTAATGCGATCCGTGCTTTCTCATTGCCGTCCCATAGTTGAAGTGCTTCCTGGAATCCAAAAACGGATCTCGCATAGGTATCGTAGTTAGAGGTTTGGCGAGCTTTTTCAAGATGGTGTCGCGAGCTGGCGGTGAGCATGAGGCTCTCGGAGTGCGATTGATAGGCGCCAATCGCATCCTGTAAATCCTTGATAGACGCGTAGCGGTCTTCTCGATTTACCGCCATGGCCCGCATGGAGATTGACTTTAGTTCACCTTCATATTCAATCGGGTCAATCTGGTTTTGGGTGGCAGCCATCAGGCATTGCATCACGTCGCGGCCTGAATGCGGAGGGCGGCCACCAATAATTTCGTACAAGATTGCCCCTAGCAGGTAGACGTCGCTACGGAAATCAATCGCTTCAATGGGACCACGTGCCATTTCCGGCGACATATAAGCTGGTGTACCACCCAGACTTCCAGTTTGATAAATCGCTTCAATATTGGCAAAATCGTTGGTGACCTGTGCCAAGCCCCAGTCCATGACGAGAACTTCCCCATAGTCTCCGAGCATCACATTTTCAGGTTTCAGATCGCGGTGCACGACGCCATGAGCATGTGCAAAAGCTACCGCGTCGGCGACCCGCAGTAAGATGTTTAGATTCTCATCCAGACTTTTATCCTTGATGACGTCATCCCAGGGCGTTCCTCGGACATGTTTCATTGAATAGAAAAGCGCACCTGATTCATTGGTGCCCAGATCGTAAATCGGAACAATGTTGGGGTGATCGAGTTCCCCCGTGACCACGGCCTCGGAGATGAATTTGTCGTGCTGCTCTTCGTTCGTTTGTTTGTTCGACTTGAGCATTTTGACTGCCACTGTACGGGCAATCGAAGATTGAGTTGCCGAAAAGACGACCCCCATTCCTCCTTCACCGATGACGTTCAACAGCTCGTAATCGGGCACCTCGGCTGGAGGAAGCTGTTTTGGATCGCCGCTTGTGCGGGAAGAGCTTTCCAGGACGTTGCGGGACTTGATTGGGAGCGAAGAGCGAAAACCACTCTTGGTGTCCGGTTGGCGAATGGTGTTCCGGTTGGATGTAGCTGCATCGTAGCTGTTTTGCCACTGCGTATCGAGATTTTCGATGTCACCGTCCATCGTCACTCTTTCATCGCGCACCACTCCGTCAGTTGAGACCTTGAACTCGCCAGATTCACTGGCGAGTTCGGCAATATCGATCGTCATATCCGTATCAATGAGATGCGTCGATTTTTTCGAGGGTTCGGCGTCGGTTTCATTCTCTGCCGGCTTGTCTTCGTTGGAGTTAGCAGAAGCAGTCCCATCCTGACTGCCCATCAGCGGTCCCAGGTCGGCCGCAGTATCGGCAGGTGAGAGATCGACAGTTGCATGGTTTGGATTCGTCGTTTGCCCTGACAGAGAAGAATCTTTACGTGGATGCTCCAACGATCTTTCTGAACTGTCTTCGCTAGTACTACTGCCCGACGGGTCCTGAGTTACACTCGTGCCAGGCTGACTAAGGTCCTGGACCGTATGGAGAGTCGTTGCGACGGTTGGTGCACCACACACAGGACATCGACCGGCCTTGATAGAGGCGTCATCCAGCTGGGCCTGACAAGTTGTGCAAGATTGTAAGTTCATCAATCGTACAGGATATGGCTATATGCCAGGTATCGAATGGAAAAGGAAGAAACAGTCAACAATTCAGTAGGTCCAATGACTCGTGAGGGAGTGCGAGGTGTTTACGATTCGCGTGTTCATTTCCGGCAAGTTCTTCTGTTTCTGACGGCAGCTGGCGACGAAGTCGACTTGACCGCGTCAGGCGTCGCCATTTACGACGATTATGGCTGCGCGAGACCTGCCGGTCTCGTGTTGCCCAGCCAACGCGGGCAAGACTGAAAAGCAGGGTGGCTTCACAGGCTAATTCTACAGGATCATGTTGATGTTGTGGGGTTGCCTGGGAGATCCGTTCGTCACCAAATTCTTCCCATAGCTGGGCTGGCAGAGGAGCTTTTGGTACGGGGGTGCCAAGAGGTAAGGACCGATGGTTGCTTTGAGGATTCTCCAAGAGATCTAGAGGTGTGGTTTCCAAGTGAGGATGGTTTTCCAAAGGACCTGTGCCATCCATTTTGATTTGTTGATCTTCCTGAGGCGGTTTCTCCTGGCCGCCGTCGGATTCGTCCGAGGGATCAACTCCCTGGCCGTCCCGCACAGTCGCTGTCAGCACCAGCCTTCGGGTATTCGTTTCGGTTTGAATAAGCCAAATGTCATACCGATTGTTTGGCATGGAGCGGAAAAATGTTTCCAGGTTGTACAGCACCTTCGGTTCTATCCGATACGATTCACCTTCGCTCCCATCCGGATTGACCACCTGGAGCAATAGGTATCGCTCTGATGAAGTTGTCAGATCAATTGTGGTAGCTCCGGAATCGGCAACTTGAACTTCAACCGTAGATGCGCTCGACTGCGGAGCTGCAACCTCGATCGATTTCGACCGTGTCTTGTCGGCTGACGATTGTTTGATAAGTTCGTATGAAAAAGCGCCAGTAAGGTCATCGGCGCCGCTTTTTTCCGAAGCCTGTACGCCGTTGTTTCCGACCTCGACCGTAACATTAAATGTCCCAATATCGTAAATGTCGTTTGAGTCATCATCAACAAGTGTGATAGTCACTGTGTAAAGAGCAGGATCTTGGTACGTGTGGAGCCCATCAAAGGAACCCCTGGTCAACACGTTGGGACCGCCGTCGATGACGTTCGACACCATGGCCAGGTCACTCGTTAGATCCCCCCAGTCGATCTTGAAATAGAAGTTTTCCCGGCTGCCGTCAGGAGCCTCGTTTGGGTTTGCAGGGTTGTTGAATCCTGGATCAGTAAAAGTGCCTAAGTCTGGGATTTCTAGAGGTTCTTTCATGGTGACCGTCTGATCCTCCACCACACTCAGCGTCGGCAAGATATTGGACACTGTGACGGTAAAATGCTCAGTCGACTGGCCACCGTCCGTATCCATGACCGTGGTCGCCACGTTGTAGACGCCATCGTCGGCAAAAATGTGACTTGCCGCAAATGAACCGCTACCGCTGCCCTGGTCAATCGGGATCGATTCGGGCGATCCTCCGTCGCCCCAGTCAATTTGTGCGGTGTGCGTATCGAGTATGCCCCTGTCGGTAAACGTTCCCGATATTTGCGTCGAGTGACCTTCATCAGAAAAACGAGGTTGGAGCAAAGCGATTTCTGGATCGGCGTTTACGATTTCAATGGCCAGGCTGCGCTCAACGTAGTCGAGGTTCGCCAACCCGTTTTCAAAATTGCCCGACATGTCATCATCTGCAAATCGAATGGTTGCCGTGTACGTCCCCTGATCAATGAAAACATGGCTGCCACTGAGAGTCCCACTTCCACTGGATGCTCCGATCGTAACTGGTTCAACATCCGTACCATCGCCCCAGTCAACTTGTGCAGTGTAGGTATCCAGAAGACCTGCATCAATGAATGTTGTGGCAATGTGAACGGTTTCACCTTCTACCAAATTGCCACTCACAGAAATTGGTGTGAGAACAGGCAATACGTTCCCGACGTTCACCGGAGTGACGTCGGTGTCGGAGGCGCCATCATCATCAGTGACGGCGACATTGATCGTGTACGTATCTTGGAGTGTATCGGTGGGATTGTCGTCGAGGTACTGATGGGTAAGGGTAAAGGTTTGCGCACCAGTGTCGCTGGGCCCGTAGGTATGTGTCGTCTGGTTGGCCGGACTAAGCGGATCTCCCCAGTCCACCACCAGCGTAAACGTGTCGAGGGTTCCCGGATCGATAATCGTCCCGGTGAGCGTGGCGGTCCCATCTTCATGGATGGTTGGTACCGAGTCGAGCTGGACGATCGGCGAGACGTTTCCGACGGTGACTGAGGTGCCGGCAGTATCTGTGCCGCCATCGTCATCG
>JAKVBZ010000171.1 GCA_022448645.1 Pirellulaceae bacterium | reverse complement strand
TGCCAGCCTCTCCGATAGACGAATACATCGATTCTGGTGCGACCTGCAATGACGCCTTGGACGGCCCTTTATCACACGCTGTTGAGGTATCCGGACACGTGGTCGATTTGAGCCAGCCGGACACCTATACGATTCAATACGATTGTGCCGACTTAGCCGACAACCATGCCGATCCGGTGACGCGAACCGTTACGGTCCAGGACACGTTGCCACCGATCATCACGACTTTGGAAGATATTTTCCTCGCGGAAGACAGCGTGATTCACATGAACGGTTTGAATCTTGTCGACCACGTAAGCGACCAGATCTACGCTGCCACCGACATTGAATTTCGAATCTCCAACTTCCTCGAAATCCCAACCGGGTTTGGGCTGACCATCGGGATGGATTCTGGAAGTGGTAATTTCACGGACCGTTCCGACAATACGATTCATGTCCACCCAGCGAATGATTTTAATGGTTCGACAACAGTCATGATCCAGGCGCGCGACCCGGCTGGCAATGTCAGTCAGACGAAATCATTCACCTTGACGATTTCACCGGCTAACGACGCACCGGTCGCGGTGCCCGACAGTCTTACGGTCGCCCAGGGGGAAAGCACGACCGTTCTCGATAGTGGTGCCGCTAGTGTTTTGGACAACGATATGGACGACGGTGACAGTGGGCTGGCTCCCGTGCTGGATGCTAACCAAATCAACTGGCATTCGTTCCACAATCTTACGCCCGACCAGTTTGCCGATGATTGGGATCAGCGCAAGGACGCTAATTTTCTGATCGACATCGAAATCGATCAAATCGATGGCCAGAAACTTCTCAGCGGAGTTTGGCAGCACAACCCAGACGATCGGCTTTGGGCTGAGTTTCACGACCTCACCGAAATACAGTTTTACCAGCTGTGGAGCCAATACCTGGAATCGGGTTATCGATTGATCGATCAGGAAAGCTACCTGTTGGGTAACCAACGGTATTATGCGGGAATTTGGCTCGAGAACCCGGAAGAGTACACCTGGATCTCTCACCTAAATTCTACGAGCACGCAATTTTCCGAAAGCTTCGAGCAATACAAGCACAGCTATCTTCCCAGTGATCTCGACGCCTACACCGTCGATGGTGAAACTCGTTATGCCCACCTTTGGGTGGAAAACACAGAGTTGCTTAACTGGATCCTGCTACGCGACATGACAACAGCGTCTTTTGCCAATTACACCAGTAAATACGCAAAATTCTATCGGGTCCACGATGTCGAATCCTACCAGGTCAACGGGCAACAACTTTATGCGGCGATCTGGATTGAAAATCGAAATGACCGCAGCTGGCAGCATGAACGTGATCTGAATATGAACAGCTACCAGAACCATTGGCGACATTATCGCGATCTGGGTTATCGCCTCACGGATTTTGAAAAATATGAGACAGGTGAAGGCGAGCGCTACGCCGGTGTGTGGCGACAGAACACGACGCGTCCTGATTGGCACCTGCGTGCCAGCATCGACGAAACGGCCACCGAACACTTGGCTGAACACGATATACCGGGCATGAGTGTGGCCATCGTACAACAGGGTGAAATCAAGTACATGCGCGGCTTCGGCTACCAGGACGTTGCCGGGGATCAATGGTATTCGGCCCAGACGATCAATCGGCTCGCCTCGGTGAGCAAGGCGATTGGCGGCGTGTTGTTGCTGAAGCTGGCCGATCAAGGCCAGCTCGACCCGGCCGCCCTGACGAGCATGTATGTCCCACAAATACCTGCTCACCACACGCACACACTCGCAGAACTCACCTCCAACCGGGGCGGAGTTGGACATTATTCACAGCTGGGTCTGGGAACGCTGTACACCCAGTACGACACGGCGACCGAAGCTTCGGCATTATTCTGGGACAAAGACCTGGTTTCATCACCAGGCAGCAGCTACTTCTACAGTACCCATGGCTACACGCTGTTGGGCGCAGGCATCGAAGGTGCCACCGGCCAGGCAATTGATGATGTGCTGTACAACGAATTGGGAAGTGGGCTGGGACTGACCACGTTGAAAGCAGAAGATCGCAGCGTCAGCAACGAGTTCCGCACGAAGCTTTATAACACCAACAACACCGAGGCCTCACCTGATAATATCAGCTGGAAAATTCTCGGTGGCGGCGTGGAAGCGTCTGCCTACGATCTGGCACGATTCTCGTCAATGCTGATCGGGGGCGAAATTTTGTCAAATGAATCACTCCAGCAGTTGTGGACTGTCCCCGAACCTGACAACGTGTCCTACGCGATGGGATGGACCGTTGGCACGCAACAGGGTGAATTCGCTATTCGCAAGGACGGTTCTCAACTCGGTGCCAATACCTACCTGAGACTGTTTCCCGACCTGAACCTGGGAATCGTCGTTTTGAGCAACCGCCGTTACTCTGAACCCGGTACACTGTCCTACAACATTGCCAACGCGATTTTAAACAGCGAAGCCCCGGATCCCTCTGATATCGTTCCCGAACAACCGTCCTTGACGGCTAGTCTGGTGACCGATGTCACCCATGGAAGCCTCGTCTTCAACAGCGATGGTACTTTCAGTTACACGCACGATGGATCAGAGATAACCCAAGACAGCTTTACTTACCAAGCTCACGATGGCTTGCTGGATTCGAATATCGTGACGGTCACTATCACGGTCGAACCAGACAATCCGCTTCCGGTGACCATCACAGGCACCAAATACAATGACCTCAACGGAAACGGTCAACGCGACCAAAACGAACCCGGCCTGCCGGGTTGGACGATCCAGCTGAGCGATGCTAACGGACAGCTGGCCACCACCAGCACCGATCCTGACGGAAACTACTCATTCACCAATCTCGAACCGGGAACGTTCACCGTCTCCGAACAGCAACAGGCTGGCTGGGTTCAAACCGCACCGGCCAGTCCCGGCACGTTCACCTTGGTAACGTCCAGCGGACAAGATATGGATGGGCTGGATTTCGGCAATCGGGCAAACCACCCTCCGGTAATCACATCCAATGGTGGTGGAGCAACCGCCATTCTAATCACACCAGAGAATCAAACAGATTTAACGACCATAACCTCGACTGACGCCGACAGTCATGACACTCACCACTACAGCCTTAGTGGTGGCACCGATCAAGGTTTATTCGTCATCAACACGGCCACGGGGATATTAAGTTTTGAGCAAGCCCCGTTGTTTGAAGCCCCCGCGGACGCGAACACCGACAATCGGTATGAAGTTCAGGTCACCGTGACCGACTCAGGAGGACTGACCGATAACCAGGCTATCACCGTCATCGTGACACCCCACCCGAAATCAACAGTTTGGGATGGTGAAGGGACAGTGGGAACTGTCGGTGATGGTGCGAGTTGGTCCGATCCTAACAACTGGAGTTGGACCGAGGGCGGCATCGATGATCTAGCCCCGAACGATGTGGCACCAGGAGACAATATTATTTTCAAAGCAAGCCCCAGTGTCGGGGCTATTGACTTACAAGCTTCTCGTACCATCAATTCCCTGTCACTGGAGGCTGACTATCAACTTGAAAACCACGCCTTGACCATCACCAGCGGTATGATCACCGTTGGTGGCGCGGAAGTGACGGCATCCATCGCCTCGGACATCCTCAGTCCGGCAGGAATCACCAAAACGGGAGCTGGTACGCTTGTGGTCACGGCATCGGCGCCTGCGGTGGAGATCGCGGCCGGGACTTTCATCCTGGGCAGCAGCGCAACGACGAACGACCTGACGGTCGGTTCGGACACCTTGGCCATTCTCAACGGTTCGGTCAACGGAGACGTGATCAACAGCGGTACACTTCGGGTCATCGGGACAGCAGCTTCTTTACCACTGGATACTGGCTCCTCTACATCCCAGGACCCAGTTGGGGAGCAAAGCACATGGGCCTCCGGTATCGTCATCGTTGTACCAGTTGCCCAGCTACGCAATGCGGCCATACCTGATGACCGAGAGCAGTCGAACGTAGAACATCACTTCGATCCGCTGTCCCTGCTACTAACCAAGAACGAGCCAACAGTGGGCCGACGTTCTACTGGCACCGTCCAGCAACGTCAAGCTGACACCCATTACAGCTTTGGAGAACGTGTAGAGAAACCGCGAAAAGATCTGGAAGTTATCGACCAGCTATTTCGCAGTGGTTGGGATCAATTGGGGTGATCCGACACGGTCAATCGTTAACACTACGTGTTGATTTCAATCTCGCGTGGCCACTGCTGGTATGCTTCCCAGTAGGTTTTCTTGAGTGCGATTTCATCATCTTCTGTCGTTGGCTGTACCCGTCCATTGACGTCGATCGCACGCGACACGACGGTATGCTTACCAGCAGCAACTTCGCCCAAGTCGATTGAGAAAAAGATCCAGCTAAATGGGTCGTGCGGCTGGAGGTCGAGTCTAGCTTCCCGCCATGGGTGACCGTCTATTTTCACCTCGACACGCTTAATCTCGGTCCCATCACTCCACACAGCTCCGTAGGCTTTCAACGGAACCTTTCCGTTTTTCGCAGGCTTGCGTGTTACGCGAGCCACAATGGACTTCAAGTTCATCCGTGTTACGGACGTTTCGATAAAAACAATTTCGTCTCCGTGGCGTTCTCCCCGTACGGTGACATAATCGCGGCCCATGTAGCGGCCCATGTAACGACGGTCGCGGAGTTCAATGCGTTGCAGCCATTTGACGTTGGCGATCCCGTACCATCCTGGCACGATCAATCGCAGCGGTGCGCCATTGCGATGTTCGATCGGGGCATCATTGAATTGATACGCCAGTAACACGTTCTGTGTCATGGCATCCTCCAGCGACATGCTTCTCCCAAAAGGCACCTCAATGGTAAGCTCTCGGTCGGTGCCTTCGCGTAAAGTTTCTTTCTTTCGGTCGGTGCCGAAAAAAACCACCTCGGTGGCACTGGAGCTCACTCCACATTGTTCCAAAATAGGTACCAGTGGCGTACCGGTCCACTTGCCGTTATAAATCGCATCCATGAACCCCTTGGATACTCCACTGCCGGAACATTCGAGCGTCATGAGCTGTTCTTTTTTAGGAAGTCTTTTCAAAGCATCAAGGGAGATGCTCTGCGGGTTGTCAACCAGTCCGCCGATCTCCAGCTGGAACTGGCCGGAATCCACCTCAGGAACACCGTAGTGTTGCACGTTGAAGATCTGTTGTTGCGGCGTGATCCAATGGTCCAATGCCTCCCAATTCAAACGATACGGACGAGTTTCGGGCATATCCAAAAACGGTACATGCTGTTCGTTGTCCTGCTCACCCGGAAAAACGAACGAGGGCAACGTCATGTTCGCAGCACCGGCACCTAGCGTCACAAATGCCGTTCTCAATATTTGCCTTCGTGAAGTTTGTTCGTTTGTCATTTCAGCTCCTGTGAAATTGCGCTTGCCTAGTCCCTTTTTGATCATCTGAAGCGATCATGTCAACTGCGTTTGGTTCGCTACAAGGTCAATGCTATCCGGAACCTTGTGATCCTTCCTATTCGGCAGGACTCGTTTGCTGTGGATTCAAACACACGAGTTGAGCGGAGATGGCGACAAAACACACTGCGATTCACGTTGAACTGGGGTTGTATTTAACTCGATTCAAGTGGAATGAAGATTTTTGTACGGCAGCAGGTTTTGGTGACCATGTTCTTGGATTTAACCCTAAGATCGCAGCCACGTCATGGCCTTCCAGGCGCACCGACCGGGTACCCTAAATCGTTCAACCTTTCCATGCAAATGCATGAGGAGTGCTCCAAGGGAGGGTGAAGTTGGCAATCGGTTTGATGTTTGTTCCAGAGTGAGTCAGTAGTGCTGGTGCAAAAATGGCTGAAGTGCCCCTTCGTTGAGGGCATCATCTTCG
>JAKVBZ010000170.1 GCA_022448645.1 Pirellulaceae bacterium | reverse complement strand
TAAATACATTGCCAACAAGGACACCTTCACCAGCATGTGGATGCGTTTGGGCGCACACTGGAAACCCTCACACACGATCTATCAGAATCTCAACGCCCAAATCAAGGACCTATCGATATCCGGAATCAATGATGGCGCCCCCTCCTATCGGTGCCGTTTTCTACAAATAAAGGAAGTACCCAACCAGCCTTCAATGACGAGGTTCTTTTACTCTCCGATGGCGGACATGCCCGCATTTCCGCTGCCGATTTGGGCGACTGGGGTACCGGCGACGAATTCGAACTGGAATTGGACATCAAAACTGCGGGAAATACCAATAACATCGAAATGGACCCAGAACGTGACTACGCGGTTCTTTTCCATCGCGCGAATTTCTATCACCCGCAGTTTCCGGGGCCCAGTGCCTACGTTTGGACAAACGGAAACATCATGTTCCGTCTTTCGAACAATGAAGAGCTAGTATGCAACAGCGGAATTACCGACTGGCACCAATGGCATACCCTGAAATTCACGCGAGCGGACAACGAGCTAAAAGTACTGGTGAAAAACTCCACCGCCACTGAATATACCGAGTGTGGGTCTCACGCTATCATCGCTCCCGACACGTTGATCGCCATGGCCGACAACTTCAAAGATTTACCACTATACTTCAATACCAATTACCAACCTGAAAACAACTTCCAGGGTCTAAACGCCAAGATTAGAAATCTAACACTTGGTGGCCATTTCACTGACACCTCGGAAACCCCTTCCCCTGAAGACACGCCGGCCACCTTAAGCTCAACGGCAACTCTTTTGAGTGGCGCAAACCAAGAGTCCCTCGAACTGCTACGGGACAAAACACAGGGTGATTTATTCACCTTCCAGCTGACCTCGCAAGGAAACCACGCAAAATGGAATGTCCCATCGCTCTCTGATGGCCTCTACCATCACGTAGCCGTGGTACGTGATGATTCCAACAATCATGCCGAACTGTTTATTGACGGCGAGTCGCAAGGCCGCAAACCTCTGCCGCTCGAATCACTGCAATTTGGGCAAGCTGGAAAGGTCAGCATCGGGCAACGATTCAACGGATCACTGGACGACCTGCGCGTCTACAACACGCTATTGACTCCTGCCGAAATTATCAACGACATGCACGGCATCGTTGCCTCGCCAAAACATGGCCTGGCAACTGGAGACAGGGTCAAGATCACTGGCGTGGCAGGAGATACTTCGGCCAATGGAACATGGACGGTCACCAGGATTGATGACCAGACGTTTGAACTCAACACGAGCGCCAGTACTGTAGATGGCCATTGGACAAAGCTAAACAACATCACCGGCGCCACCAATCAAACGCCTATCACGATCACATCACCAGCACACGGACTGAAGGATGGTGACCGCATCGCGATCTCCGGAATCGAAGGAAACACGAATGCCAATAATACGAATGACAATACAACATGGACTATTACCACCGTCGACGCCTACAACTTTACGCTTAACGGAAGCGGAGGAAACGGCACTTACACCGCCAACACCGGAGGCTGGATAAAGCCGCATGAGATCCTCGGCGCCTCAAATGAAACGCCCATTACCATCACTTCAACCGCGCATGGCTTGACCAATGGTGACCTGATTGCAATCACTGGTGTCACAGGAAACACCAACGCCAACAATACCGCCAGTAACCCAACATGGGCTATCACTAAGATTGATGGTGACCAATTCTTCCTCAACAACAGCGACGGTAACACAGGTTACGCCAGTGGCGGTCATTGGACAAAGGTAAACAGGATTGCTGGTGCTTTGAACCAGACCCCCACCCAAATCACATCCACCAGCTTGCAGGGAATGTGGTCATTTGACGGCGATCGTGGAAACGTGGTCCGAGATCTTTCAAGTCACGGCCGTGACGGCACACTGGGCAGGAGCATCATCTCGCTTACCGGCGACGACGCCAATTCGTTCGAGATCGAGGCTGGCAGGCTCTACCTCAAGGCTGGCACCACTCTCGACTACGATACGCAAGCCAGTTATACCGTCGCGATCAACACGGGCAACGAGACCACCAACCACACGCTTTCAATCACGGGCGTCCCGACATTTAACACCTCTCACGACATCACCAACACGGTTAGTGCCCTGGATGTCTCTGCCGCAGACATCGATGGCGACGGAGATTTGGATGTGCTCTCCGCTTCGAGCGCAGATAATAAACTTACCTGGTACGAAAACAATGGTAATGCAAGCTTTACAGCAAAAACAATCTCAAGCTTAGAAGATCAACCCAGCTCCCTGTCTGCCGCGGACTTCGATGGTGACGGACATTTGGATATCGTCACTGCTTCTGCCGACGGCAATACGATCGCCTGGTATGAAAATGATGGAAATCAATCCTTTACGCAGCATATGGTTTCCACAGATGCTGCCACCGCCACATCAGCTCCGAGTTCGTTTACAGATGACTTCAACGACAGTTCTTCCACACCCCGCTGGTCAACTTTAAACGAAGCCCGCGCAACAAGCGACAACAACCAGTCGTCATGGACCTTTGCCAACAACCGGGCAGAACAGACCTCAAACATCCACGGAACCATTCCTAACGGACAGAGCTCCTTGTGGGGTACCATTCACTATGTCGACAATCCGACTTTAGCCTACGATACGACCGACGTGCAAAGCAGGGTCTACAGCGGCGACAATGACGGCATTGGAGTTGTTGCCCGCTATTCGCCGGACACTGGATCGCATTATCGTTTTTCCATCCGACAACAAGCAGGCAAAGCTTATCTTTTGCGGATCGATAACGCCAAAAGCAACGATGCAAATGCTGTACTGCTGAACTACGTCTCAAACACCTATACCAAGAACCAATGGTTTGACATGCGACTTGTGGTCGAGGGGAACCAACTCACCGGCTACAAGGACGGCGTGGAAATCATCACTGCCGTTGACAACACGGCAGGTGGCCCCTTACCTGCTGGAACCGCAGGGATTTTCAGTGGTGGCAATACACCCAGCTATTTTGACGATTTCCAGGCGACAGGCGATGAAAATTCCCAGGCGACAGGCGATGGAAATAAAGCACGCCCTGTATACGCTGTAGATTTAAACACCGATGGGCATATCGATATCCTCTCTGCTTCCAGCAATGCGCTTGTTTGGTATCAAAACGATGGCCAGGGAACCTTTACAGAACAAACAATTTCGAGCTCGGATAACCGACCCAACTCCCTCTCGGCCGCAGACCTCGATGGTGACGGAGATTTGGATGTACTATCTACCTCCGAAGCAAATATTGTCTGGTACGAAAACGATGGCCAGGGAACCTTTACAGAAAAAACAATTTCGAGCCTGGATAACCAACCCAGCTCCATCTCGGCCGCAGACTTTGATGGTGACGGAGATTTGGATGTACTCTTTGCGTCCGTAGCAAATAACAAAATTAGCTGGTACGAACACAGCGCCACCACAAACGAAAACAACACCGTCGCAAACGATGGCTCTACCGTGATTGCACTGACCGGCGCCGTTTCGCAGCTGAATCAATACACCGACACAACCGGCCGTACCTTCATCGGCGAAATCACGATCACCGATGACTCCATGGGCAGCGCAATACCCGATTCCCGGCCAATCTGGTCACAACAAACGCTCGCTCCGGGGCGATCTCTGCACTTTGATGCCACCGGCTCATTCGACCCTGGCGCAGCCGATTCGCTCAGCTATTACTGGGAGGTCGCAAGCAGCAACGGCCAAATCATTGCACCTTCGACTGATCCCACCTTTAATTTCACACCGGATTACCCAGGCACCTACACGGTAACCACAACACTCACCGACAAAGATAGTGGTACCACCACTGCTGAAACAGACATCACGATATATCCAGTTCCACGCGCACGCTGGCTATCAGGAAATACTGTTGGCAACCTAACCTTTTACGATGCCAGCTTCTCAAGCCCACTGCCGCCCGCGGAACTCGCTCGCAGCAGCTTCCAGTCGGTAACACGAAACTTCGCCTGGAAAGTGACCCAGGAAAATAACCACAAGATCATCGAGGCTACGCAAGAAACACCTATCAAGATCACGTCACCAGAACATGGCCTGGTCAATGGGGACCAGATTGTGATCACCGGAATTGACGGAAACACCAATTCTCAGGAAACGTGGACCGTCACCCTGGTAGATGAGGATCAATTTACGCTCAACGGCAGCACAGGTGACGAAACTTATAAAACCTATATCGGCACCGGCACCTGGACAAAGCCAACTGTTGTAATGGCGGTTGATGCCGGTCCTAATGAGACGTTCTTCTTCATTCCCGAAGAGGCCGGTCAGTACAGAACAACCTTGACTGTGACAGATACCTTTAGCCGCACGCAGCCCCCCGAAGCAACCGAACATCTTACAAGCGTTAATTCCCACACTTATGAAATCACACCGTCGCATTTAGAAATGGTGGTATTAGAGCCGGAACTGACCAACTTGCAGGATCTAGCACCAGCTGAAGGCGACAGCTTGACCTTCAGCGTGAAGTCGCCAATCGTATTGCCACCACGGGGTGCCACTGGCGCGTTGCTTAACACATCACGGTCCTATCACTGGGAAGCGAGTGCCAACAATAGCCACACCGTCCCGACAGGAAATGAAGAGGTATTCACATTTTCGCCCGACGACGATGGCGAGTACACCGTGACTGTCACCATTACCGATCGGATTGGAACCGGCAATATCACCAACGCCACAAACACAACTCCTATTACCATCACGTCACCTGAGCACCTGCTTGCAGAAGGAGACCAGCTTACGATCACAGGAGTTGAAGGCAATACTGCTGCTAACGGAACATGGACCGTTACCGTGATTGACGAAGATGAGTTTACGCTCGACAACAGCGCAGGTAACCTCGCATACCTCCGCGGCGGTCGTTGGACCAAATATACGATCACGACCTCGACCAATCTGGCCTTCACTGCGAGCGATGTTGCCCCAACCATCGATGTTTCTGGTGCAAATACGATCCCCGAAAACGGGCTCTATGTACTGGAACTCGGAGAGGCGTACGATCCCGGCAACGACCAGGTGGACAAATATACTATCGATTGGGGTGATGACTCCTCCGAAAGCTACAGGCTTAGGGAGACAGCCGGAAACCGCACTTGGATAAAGACAAAAGACATCACCCGAGCAACCCACGGAACGCCTATCACGATCACCTCCGAATCGCATGGCCTGGAAACGGGAGACGAAATTCAAATCACGGGCGTTGAAGGTAATACCAATGCCAATGCCAATGCTACCACTTCGGCCAACCAAACATGGACTGTGATTAAGATCAACGATGACGAACTCGCCCTTATTGGGGACACGGCTGTTCTCGAGGCCCGAGATGCTTCGCATATCCCGAGTTGGCTAAGCTTCGATCCCGACACCGGTGTGCTTTCAGGAACCCCGACAAATGACGACGTTGGGGAAGTCCACAACGTCGTTATCACAGCGACCGACGGCAATGGAGGCGAATCCGACCAAGAGTTTGTGATTGATGTATTGGGTGTCAACAACACCCTGACTCTCGACTCGGCTGCGAGCAACTCGACCACGGCTACTGAGGACTCTCTCTTTGTCCATTACATCTCCACCAGTGATCTCGGCGGTAGTCTTGTCGAAGTTACTGCACTGGAAATACCGACATGGTTGGAATTGAAGGGACAGGCAGTACTAACTGGGCTGGTTGTTGACCAACCAGGGTTGGTGGTCAATCACTACACGGCCCTAACAAACAACGCCTTGGCCGACAGCACGACCATCACGGTGACTGATGCAGGCGAATTCTTCCCGGGCGACCAGATCATAGTCATCCAGATGCAGCATGACACCCAAGCCGGAAACTATGAATTCAACACGGT
>JAKVBZ010000017.1:64614-71764 GCA_022448645.1 Pirellulaceae bacterium | reverse complement strand
CAATTCTGATAATGGAATTGCCGCTTCAACATTCCAAGTCTCTTCGTCGATCGTAGCCGCGACGAACCACTGAGGATCCCAGCCAGGATCTCCGAAGCAAGAATCGTTAGTCCAACCACGGTGATCTACAGTAAAACGATAAGCAGACGTGTAGTCGCGATCGATATCGATCATCACATCGATGCGGTCAAATTCATCCAAAACAGCATCACGGGTTCTTGGTAAATGAGTTGGCGCATAAGTCCCTTGAGGCGCAAGTCGACAATTCATGGCCAGGTACAAGTACTCACTGTCGTAGTTCAATGCCACGAAAGCAGGCCAAGCCTCGTCATCTCCATGTGACGAACGCAGCTCCAACCAATCGGCATCTTGCCACATGGGTTCATTCAGATTCCCATCCAAGTACGGCTTCCTAGAAACCAATCTGGCATGGTTGAGGGGTTTCGCAGGTGTGCCACGGGCATGTTTCAGCCAATGTTCTACGACAGCCGACCGGCCCCACGCAGAGTTGGGCTGCGAGGATGCCAGCTGTTGAAAAATCCGCTCGGCTTCTCGAGGCATTCCACTACGACGATAGGCCACTGCCAACGGAAAACGAATTGAGGGCTCGGCGTAAGTATCGGGTCGCAACTGTTCCATCTGTTTGACTCGCGCCAATACGGCTGCTTCACGGACATTCGGGCCGTCCTGGACGTTTACCGACTCGACATGACCTGCTCGAACGCCCGTTTCGCCACTGACTAGATAATGCACCAACCAAACGTTTGCCTGTTCCGCCAAAGGATGTGTCGGAAACGCTTCCACAAAAGAGCTCAGCACGTCAGCAGCGAGTTCCTGCTGCCCATGGTGCGCATAGCGATCGGCCAACATAAACATCACTTCACCTGCGCTTCGTGGATCCAGTCCAGATGTCAGGTCGGATAGCTGTCCAGACCACGCACCACCTTGGCTGGATGCGGATGCAGCCTGGTCGAGAATCTGTTTGACATTGCGACGCTTTTGCGCGGCTCGCTTGACCACAGCGACATCCACGGGTGCTCCGCGAAAATAAGGCCGACGCGCATCGCCACCATGCTGCAATGATATACCACTAAAGAAGTCACGAGATCCCAGTTTTCCCGGAACCGTTGACTTGACCATGCGAAATCCCACGACATTTGTCCCAGACTGATAATCGGTGGTCAACACGCTGCGACATAGCGAGGCTTGTTCTGCTAAGGATCGACCAAACCGTTTGGACAGCGTCGAAGTCGCAATACTCACCGTCCCGGTTTGCTCATCAGGCAAAGCGCTAAACACCTTCTTTGTCTTCCACGGTTCGAGACCGAGCATGGTAAGCTGATCCGTGTACACCGTTGCATCGCCGGCTTGGTCTACCGCTTTCAACACGATTTGGTGAATCACCCGACCAATAGCACTTTCGCCGTGGAGGTCCGCCGATTCGGTAAAAATGACCTCCGGTCGCCATTGACGGATTTTTCGCACAATACATTCCTGCATATGCTCAACTCCCAAGCCATCGCCATCACGTCCCCATGTAGCCGTAATCGCTGCAGCGGGAAGTCTCAGTTCTCGAGGTTGTGCGGGAAACTGCCAGCAAACGTTTGCGCCACTTCCACCTGCCGCCACAATCGCGTCATGAGCTCGATCTGCTGATCGCTGCAAATGAGCATGGCCAGCATATTGAGAATCGGAATTCACGAGCAGTTCTGCGAATCCAATGTAGCCTTCGTCACCAGCTAGACTGGCGAACAATTCCAGGGGGACCGCCTGTGCATCCGTAAACAATCCCAGCATCGCTGCTCTGGATGGCCCCTGTCCTTGTCGCTGCCAGGTTTGACCTCCGTCATCCGTGCGTAGTATTAGCCCCAGGTCACCAACTGCCCAACCTTGTTGAGCATCCACAAAGTTCATTGCCCGGATCGTCAAGGACTGTGAGGTATGTACCACACGCCAGTCGGTGCCCCCATTGCTTGAATACAAAACTACGGAACCCGGAGAACCAGCAATCCATACATGGTCGTCCACCGAAGTGACAGCATGGAAATCGAGATCACTGACCACCTCCACGGGTAGTTTTTCAGGGACACTCCAGTGAAGGCCTCCGTCTGTGGTTCGCAACACTAAACCACCATCGCCAACCATCCACCCCACTCCGTTTTTTACGACATGAATACGATGAATATTTCCCGTGTTCGGTTGAGGGACCTGAATGTCTTGCAATCCACTATCCCGGACGTTAGCAATCTGTCCACGTTCACCAGCAACAACGCCTTGGCCCCGCTGTGTGAAGAATCCGCAGTTGAGATTTCTTGTGGAGTATCCCGGAACGGTCGACCAGCTTCGCCCTCCATCCTCGGTACGAAAAACGCCGACGGGAAAAAAACTAGAGCGATAACCAACCGCCCAACCATGTCGTCCATCTTGCATCTGCAAACGGAGAATGCGGGGCACCATCTCGTCACTGACGACCGACCATTGGTTCCCGCCATCACGAGTCCGTAAAACGACGCCGCGGCTATGTACTCCAAAAGGCAGAACGGCGCCGCCGGCAATCCAACCATCTTGAGGAGTCAAAAAACAAACCGATTCCAAGCGGCAACGCACCGGAGCGAATTGACGTTGCCAGTGCCGCCCACCGTCCTCCGTGTGCCAGATAACACCCCGGTCACCCACGATCCAGCCAGTTTGTGAATCGATAAACGCAACCTCATTCAACTGCGAATCAACCACCAGTTCATCCGAATCGGGTGTTAGTGATTCACCTGCATTCGCCACCACGACTGCGTACAAAAGTCCCAACCACACAAACAACCTGTGCATGATCCAACGTCCTTGCTGAAAATATTCTGTGATGTGCAGGTCGGAGGCGAAACCATGCACGCCAAGTGCTGGGAATGACTACTTCTGCAAGCCAGCTATCCCTTACCACATTCCACGAATTGCTGCCACATGACGTCGGTCGACATGACATCCGACAGCAAGTGCTAGCTACGATCCGTTTTTCAGGCCACACCGTGGTCGCAACACTCGTTACCAGAATGCTAATGGGGCGGTGTAGGGTCAGAAATGGCGGATGCAGGATGTTAGATAGGGGACACAGGTTTCAGGTGTAAGACTTTGCCACCGCGCCACTCTCAAACTGAAACCGCGAACATCCGCACAGCCGGCCCTAGATAGTTAGAAACATTACGTCCCATGGTCATTCGTGCGTCATGAAGACGCCAGTCAGCTGACAGCTTCGTTCAGCATACGTACGTTAGGCACACTGCGGCGTTTCAGCAGGCCGTCTTCATCGGTCTCGATGATCGTCGCCACCATGCCAACTTCGCGAACGGTTCCGCTCAGTCCTGCTACGGTGACCAAATCACCTGCCTGGAATTGGCGCCGGACATAATTCCCGGCCACGACCCCAGCAATCACATCCCGACATCCCAAGCCGAAGGCCAATCCTACCGCCAGGACCATGGCAGCAAAAGCAATCAAGAATGCTTGCCCCAACCATTGCATGCGGATCTGCAACTGTTCCAAGGAGGCCAGTATCACAACACAAACCACCGCACAGAAACAAACGGAACCGAATTGCTCGGCCCCCGAAATACTGGCCCTCTGACCGGCGGCCACCACGGTGCCTCGAACGAATGTGGCCAACAGCAGTCCGACAGTCAATACAATGCTGGCCAAAAGAATGCGGGGAATAAAATGAACGAAACGTGAAATAAGGTCACTGACCGCTTCAAACCCCAGCATGTGCGCACCCACTGCCACGAAAGCGCACGTCACGAACAGAAAAACGATCGTGCTCATGACCTCAGACGGAACAGATTGGACTCCTAGACGACGCAAGACTGCCACGGAGCCATTTTGCTCAGCAGCCTGATCGAATCCCAAGCGTTCGCACAATCCGGCTGTCAATCGGCATGCCACATAGCCGACGCACATACCCACCACTGCAACGACGAACAACACTGCAATATCCACCGAACAACTCTCTACGATCCAGAGAATGTATTGCCCACAAAAATCCAGGGACATGAAAACTGATTACTTAAACATACACCCGGCTACCACTCCGTGTTTGTCTGAGGAACGCAATTTGGCTCAAAACTGACAAATCCCGGACATTTGACTTCGATCGCGATCCGCGAAAGACCGGGTGTGACCCGATGCATGACGGTTGTATGGATCCTAATCTTTTTCAGTATTAGGCGCAAAGCATGTGCGTCATGAACGTTTTGGTTCGATCTGCAAGATCACACTCTCTGACTCCGTCCCCGGCATCAGATAGCGATGAATACAACGCAATTCTAGAGAATGCAGCAATCCGCGATGACGAGCCTCACCTCGTTCGTCTACCCAGCGCGGCCCCTTAGTCAACAACAATCGACCAATGGAAATCCAATGAGGTTCCAACCACTTCAAGACTCTTGACATAGGTCCGACAGCCCGTGCCACGATTGAGCTGTAGCGAAAATCTTCCAGCAGATCCTCGCCGCGCGCATGATAGACAGGCACCTGCAGTTGCAAATCATTGACAATGGCATCGATTGCCGATGCTTTCTTACCTACGGATTCGCACAAGGATATCTGCAAATCGGGGCGTAAAATAGCGATCAGAACACCGGGTACACCTCCCCCGGTACCCAAATCCAGAACTTCTTCGTCAGCCTGAAGCCTGTCAGCCAACGCCAAACTATCAATCACGTCTCGGGCAACGAACACGTCGTAATTCGTGTGTCGTGTCAGGTTGAGCTTTTGGTTCCAATCCCAAAGCAGGTGGCAATAACGTTCCAACAGTGCAACCTGCTCATCAGGCAGCTGCAAAGAATAGCCTTCCAGGCTGTCACGAAGCGTGTGTGTCATGCTCCCTCGTCACCAGAATCACAGAGATCGACCGAGGGCAGGGCTTGTGAAGAAGCCACCCTCGATTGCCTCGTTGTTTCGGTGGAGGACACAAGCCAGAGCTAATCCCACCACCACTGTCCGTCACTCAAGTGATCTAGCGTAACCAATTCCCGTTGTGCGGCAACAGCACCCTGGCCATCGTGCAACAGATTTTCACTGGAAAGAGCGTTCGTGGGACGGATGTGGACGCCACCACCAATGGGAGTCAACAGACGACGCCCCTTCCACACGGCGTTGATCGCTGTTTCCACAGATTGAGGCGATGGATGCGTTTCGACGGGGAACACTTCTTCGTCTGCAAAGATTTTCAAATCCCATCCAGCCTGGCCGTAATAATCTTGGCGCTTCATAAAGGCTGCGACGATGGACATGTCGATTAGGTTTCTCAGTTCGGCGAATACGGGCAACCGAGCAGCAAGTTGGTTGTATTTCTTGGTAAAGGCGGTCGCAAACATTTCACTGGCCTTGTCCTTGCGTCCCGCAGCTACCCGTTGACCGCCAGCCGTGACCATTTCATCTTCACTGACCAACCGCACACTTCCTCCAACCAGCTCCATCGCCATTTCGTCTTCGCTAACCTTCACCACTTCATAGTCCGGCACGAAATACCAACGTTGCATGGCATTACGGGCAATAGCATTCGGCTTGGCTCGGCTAACCCAACTGGCGAGTTTCACAGGAGGTTGTTCCAAGCCAATTCCAATCAGTTTCATGCGATAGTCGGCTTCGACCAATACTTGAGCGAAATGAGTACGTGGAGAAATGCCATGAATGGTGACATTGTGTAAGCCCAAAGCATTGCTCAGCGTGTGTAATATGGCTTGTTCATCTGCAGGCGTCGCACGGCCGCCGATGGAGACGAGCGCTTGGCGGAACCGCTGTAATCCTTCAGTGGTCGGATCGATCGAACATCCGATCACATTGGTTGACGATTGGTCTGGAGGAAACGCACGTAAAGCAACAATCAGATCTCGCAAAGGCAAAGTAGCACGGCCGCTTGTCATTCCCACCATACGACCGACAGGATTGGCGTAAAACCCTTCTGCAGGACCCGCTACAACCAAATCACCCGTTTCCGGGTAAAAGAACACGTACTGAATTTGTGTCAAACCTGCCAGATAAAGCATTTCGTCTGTAGCCCCTAAGCCATTGGCCAATTGAGCACCAATGGCCGCTTCCAGACGATTGAGCGACACTTTTCGAAGTTCGCTCGGCTGGACGAGATCCGGATCCAGTGCGGCACGAGCTTGTGCGATGCGTCGACGGTGCAGCTGTCCCGTAGGATCACGTACGATTCGAGTACGCAACACGCCGTCCGCATCCACCTCGACACCGCCAGTATCCCCAAGCAAGGCCGCGCCGTCACCACCATCCCCGCCATCACCGCCACCGCCACCCTGCTGTGCCGACAGAGGTAAACAACAAACTAGGACAAGAAAAACGGTCCCGAGCGTTCTTAAAGTGAGCCAAGCGTTCTTATCCGCAAAGTCAACTGAGTGCCGTAAAGGTTCCATGATTTCGCCTCATCTCTGGTTCCATGGGAAATTGCTGGCCCCACGGTTTGGTTGGTGTGAGGTGGTGCACGTAGAGTACGCGCATGTTCCTAAGTTCACCCCCTTCTTCTCCTTTCATCATAACACGGCCATAACGAAAAAGCGATTTTCTGCCGCTAAAGAGACGGGCGGTAACGGTTAAACAGGCTGTAAGGGGGGCCTATCCGTTATCTGGCAGCTGACGCCCACCTTTGGTATTCAAAAGCTTCTCGTCAATCAACAAGTCATCCAGAATCTTACCCTGAATGACTGTTTCTTCGACGATTCGTGGAACGTCCTCGAGCTGGACATTTCCGTACCAGATTTCCTGTGGATAGATGACCACGGTCGGACCAAATTCACATTGATCCAAACACCCGGCCTGATTCGCCCGTACCAAAGGCTTCAATCCCCGCCGCACGATCTCGGCCTTGAAACGATTTCTCAATTCGTCACTGCCGCCCTGATTACAGCAGCCTCTAGGGTGGGTGGGGTCCCGTTGATTGCAACAAACAAACAGATGGTGAGTAAACTTTGACATGCTTTACGGCCCCAACCAATCGAAGGCACAGGATCAACCTAGGAACCATTCCAGAAACCAGAGCACCCCAAACACAATCAGCATGAAACAGACAATCCAAAAAGCGATACGCCACGCGTGCTGCAAAATGGGCATCATGAGTTCATGGCGGGTCGCTGCATAGACAAGGCTG
>JAKVBZ010000017.1:0-64601 GCA_022448645.1 Pirellulaceae bacterium | reverse complement strand
ACCAGCGGCACCGCAAACCAAATCCGCCATGCCATCAATGGAATTGCCGCCCAGATAACGAACAGGTCAAACATGATCACTGATCCTCTGTCGTGTTCTCATCCTTGTCTGTGGAAGAATCGGAGTCCATGAACACCGGCCCGCAACCTGCATCATAGACGGCCAAAATATTCAAAAGCCCAGCAACCATGGTGAACAAAGTTCCCAGCTCAAAATAGAACTTATACTCACCGTGCCAAATCGCCAATTCGTCCTTTTCGTGCGGGTTGAAGTCTTTCGGCGGAGCCATGAATCCATTCAACAATGGCTGCTTATCCTCCATAACATGTGACCGCACTGCTTGTACCAAAGCAGGTAACGCAGGAATTCCCACGCCGAGCTGACAAATATAGGGTAGTCGCCGGTCTTGTTTTTCAAAGGAAGCGTACACGACGTGGCCGTCACCAATGGCAAACCCAAAAAAATAGATGCCAAGAATACACACCATGTAAAGCGAGGCTTTACCAAATCGGCGCTGGTAGATATGGCCAGCACCTGGCCATAACCAAGCCAGCAGAGCAGCCACAGGGGGATCCCTTAAATCAATCTCAATCGTTTGGCCGCCGTGTGGAGGTATCTTTACAATGGTCATGCCGTGCTCCGAACTTGGGTCAACCGCAAAACCCGCTATGTTAGCAGTTGTGCGGCCCAAGTCACAGGTCAAACCCAGACCCGGCGCACCTTTCCGGCTGAAAGAGAACGAAAGCCGTGACTACAAAGCGCCTGAGTCGACATGAACGTCCAGTTCGTGGTAAACATTTTCCACCGTGACGGCGTCGATTTGGTACAGCCCTCCACCGACACCTGCCAATAGACACAGGTCGGCAATCTGGTTGATTCGACGGGGAACTCCAGCGGCCAACTCGTGCAACCGACGTTCGGCATCTGGAGTAAACAAATGGTCCGACCGCTCTCCGTTCTTGGAGCTTCGCAAGTAATCGATGGTGTCGGTCAGCTTCCAAGGCTCCATCTCAACCTTGATTTCAACGCGTTCCAATAACGAAGCACCTAGTGCGTGGACACCGTCGGATTTGGCGACCAACACGATCGTCAACCGATCATCAGGCAAAACGTGACTACACGCTAAGCGAATGATTTGCGTGAGTGCAGCTTCGGATGCTTCGGAGGCGTCGTCACACAATAATACCGTTTTTTGTTCTTGGTAACGATGTTCCGCTATGAGGTCGGTTACTGTCTGCCAAAGTTTAAGATGAGACATCTCCGTGGAGATCAACGCACCAAACTGTTGGGCCACATTCCACAATAATTCTCGTTCTTCAATGCCAAACATGTTCAAAGTAGCGACCTGCAAACCCCGTCGACGCAGTTGCCGCGCGAACACTTCCAACAAGATTGATTTACCACAACCAGTTGGCCCTACCACCAAACCCAAACGTCGGCTATTGTCAACTAAGAATTCAAGTCGTGCCAATGCCTCGTCATGGGCAGAACTTGTGTAGACGTGCTCCGGGTCGAAACCACTTTGAAATGGTGACTGTGACAGTTTCCAGTATGACTCGTACATGGGCGCACTACCGTTTTCGCGAACATATCGTTACGTCTTCCTACTGTTTTCGGTAGAATCGTGAGACGATACTTAAGTTTTCGCCTCTTATGCCATCGTTGCTAGCAATGAATCATCGTTTCTTTATCGAAAACCTGATCCAGTCGGATCACGTCACGATCGAGGGTCCAGAAGCTCATCATTTGCTGCACGTTGTACGAATCCAGATGGGACAAGAAGTCACACTACTGGATGGAAGTGGATATGAATTCCAAGCTCGCGTTGTCAATTGCGAGCGACGATCCGCCCAACTGGAAATCGTGTCCAAGGTTCTCGTGGATCGCGAATTATCGTGGGAACTGGTTGTTGGCGTCGCCCTGCCCAAAGGCGAACGACAACGCTGGCTTGTCGAAAAAGCTACTGAATTGGGCGTCACTGAATTGATTCCTTTGACCACCGAACGCTCTGTCAGTGAACCCACCGACCGTGCCGTTCAGCGCCTGCAACGCACAGTCGTGGAAGCCTCGAAGCAATGTGGGAGAACGGTCATGATGAGAATTGGCAGCGCGCAGACGCTATCCCAGTATTTAGAGTCAGTTCCTTTATCGAATCTGCGGTTAATCGCCCACCCATCCCAAAGCGCAGAGTCAAACAGCCATATATCCATTCCCCGACCACAAAACGATAGCCAGGCTGTACATCTTGCCTTCGGTCCAGAAGGCGGCTTCACCGACAACGAATGGCAGCAAGCATGTTGCTTGGGATGGCAAACGGTCGATCTTGGACCAAGAATACTACGTATTGAAACGTCTGCCATCGCACTGATCGCAGCACTTGTTCTGAACGAAAAATCCACCACCGTTGAACCAGATCAGGATCCGGATGGAAAGTCATGTCACTAACGTGGTGACCGATTTCTGGCGTTTGGAAACAGCGTCTAAGGCGCAAAGCACAACGTATGATAAGATAGACACACCACGCAGCAAATTTTCTTCTGCCGACGGAACCATCCTATGATGAAACAACCTGCCGACGACGCCGCGAACCTCGAGTCCGACCCTGTCGACGAGACGAACGGCGAGACAATGACGCCGGAACAGCTCGCTGAGAATAAACGCTACAACCGCGAAGACCTGACCTGTGATCTTATAGACAAGGCTATCGACATTGGTTTTCTTGCTTTAGCGGCCTTTATCATCGCCAGGCCTCTCGATCAATGGCTGCTCGACCAATGGGGCCTGGATAACATGTGGCTACGTCTGGCAGCCATGTATCTGATTGTTACCCTAGTGCACTATGTTGTTTCGTTCCCTTTATCTTTTTACAGCGGACATCGTTTGGAACACAAATATGGGTTGAGCAAACAATCATTGGTGCAGTGGCTATGGCGATACCTCAAAAGCGTCAGCCTGACTCTTGTCTTTGGATTGGTGCTGACAGAAGGACTATTTGTGGTAATTGCCCTCACCGGCAGCTATTGGTGGCTGGCAGCTGCCGGCACATTTTTTCTCGTGAGTGTCGTATTGGGACAATTGGCTCCCGTGCTCATACTACCGTTGTTCTATCGTGTCGAGCGATTCGAGGACGAAGTACTTGGACAGCGATTGGAACGTTTGGCCGAAGGTACAGGCTTATCGATTGAAGGTATCTATCGGATGGCACTCAGCGAGGAAACGGTCAAGGCCAATGCGATGTTGGCTGGTTTGGGCAGCACGCGCCGCGTGATCATGGGAGATACGTTGCTCGACAAATTCACCGAAGAGGAAATCGAAGTAGTTTTCGCACACGAGGTTGGCCATCACGTTCACCAGCACATCCGCAGCCTGTTGCTGTTGGGAGCTCTATTCAGTGTATGCGGATTCTTGACGTGTCACCTGTGCGTGGGAATTTGGCTGGGAAACTTCCATTGGTCTTCAGAGCCTCCTGTCTTCGTCTTGCCAATGCTGACATTTGTGACCACTTTATTCTTTCTCTTGACGGCCCCTTTGCAGAATGCTGTTAGCCGACACTTTGAGAGGCAAAGCGATTCGTACGCCCTACAACGCACTGGAAACAGTACGGCTTATCGTTCGGCTTTTAGCAAGCTTGCTCGTATCAACAAGGATGACCCCGAGCCTCACCCGCTGGAAGTTTTTTGGTTTCATAGTCATCCACCGATCTCAGAACGACTAGCCATGGCCGATCACAATGGGTAGCCGCCACACTAGGCAAGTAAAGACGTGATGACAACTCCACGCACCGTCCTGGTCACCGGCTCTTCGCGCGGCATCGGTCGAGCCATCTGCCAACGCTTACTACGCCAAGGACACGTGGTTTTGGGCGCTGCACGTGATGCCGAAATACCAAATGTCGCCGGTGAATACCGTCCGCTCTCCATCGATTTGAGTCGAATGGACCAGATCGATGGTTCTTTCAAACATTTCCTTAACGATCAACCACCGCTAGATGCGGTCGTATCGAATGCAGGATCACCCGCGTTTGGCAACTTGGAAGAACTATCCTCTGCACAGATTACTGACGGCCTTACTCGAAATCTCTTAAGTCACATGTGGGTAGCGAGAACAGTATTGCCGTTGTTAAAACGTCGCAAACAAAGTGATCTGCTGTTCATCGGTTCAGAATCGTCTTTACAAGGAGGAAAACGGGGCTCGGTTTATTGCGCCGCAAAGTTTGGCCTGCGAGGTTTCGCTCAATCACTACGCCAAGAATGCGCTTCAAGTCATGTTCGAGTGACGATGATTCATCCCGGAATGGTACGAACCTCATTCTTCGACCAACTGGATTTTGCCCCCGGTGAGGGGTCAGACCAGGCCATCGAGGCTGAGGACATTGCCGACGCTGTCGAAATGGTGCTTGGCGCTAGATCCGGAACCGTGTTTGATGAGATTACGGTCACACCCCTCAAAAAGGTCATCCGCCACAAGGACGGCAAGGAACCCAAGCCTGGTCGTTGAAGACCTTGTGTCTGAACGCCGAGTAGGTTTGCCAGAGAACCTGGTATTTGCGTCTCGTGGCGAATGCAAATGGAAACGCTTCTAGAGCATGATGGAACTTGAATTCGCGAGTTCCGCGCCAGCGACCCTTCAAACAGCCATACTCCAAAAAGGTGTCCTGAGGGACGAGGTTTCCATGCCTCTTCACTCGTTCATCATCCGATCAAATTCGGTATCCATGCGAGCATCATCCTAGTTCTCCATCGCTGGTGTCGAACACCTTTTCTATGGCAATCCACTGTTGTAATTCGTTGCGGCAAAAGTGCAGCATTTCACTTTGTAGCTTGGATTCGTACGACACCAAGCCACGCTCCGGCAACAACGGGCCGGCCAACACCGGAGCTTCCGGATAAAGTTTCACCATTTTTTGAAACATCGCCTTGGGAAAGCGTAGTGTTCCAAGACTGACCGAATGAATCTTTTCCAATGGCAAGGTTTCAAACACTCGTCGAAACAGGTCCTGATAGGCTTGTTGGTACTCAGAAAAGTAAATCAATGGGTCAAAACGCAAGCCAATCCACCATCCCAGCCTTGCCAAACGAACCATCGCATCCAGTCGGCTATCTAGAGACGGAGTCTTGTGCTCGATGGTATCCGTGACGGCTGCAGGTGCCAAACTAAATGCCACGATCACCTTTTCAGATACCGCATGACGTTCCAACGCACGGACCTGAACACTCTTAGTGCGTAGCTCCAACCATGCATCCGGCAATGATTCCATGACCGGGAGAAAGTAATCTACAAATCCGGTCACTTGGTCCCAGGCTAGGGAATCACAATCGTAGCCGGAAAAAAAATAGGTGTCGGATTGTTCTCCCGCTAATCGCCGCATTTCGTCGGCAAAATCTTCGTAATTAACAAACACCACATAGTTGGCCGACTGATACATACCCTGCAAAAAACAGTAGCGGCAGTCGTAGATGCAGTTCAGCATGTGTGAAAAATAGTAATTGCTCGTCCCACCAATGCCGTACCCAGCCGGAGTTGTTAAGACCAAACCATCATGCTTGCGCGCCAGGAGGAGAGCCGGCTGTTGTTTTTGCAAGCGGAAGTCCTGGGAGCGTCGATTAAAGATTTCGCCGTACCGCTCACAAGGAATGATCACGGCCTGTGGAAAATGATCGATTACATTCCGCACCCTTGGATGGTCGGAAATTTCGTTCTCCAGATAAATCGTGTCGATCATAGGTCACCTGCATGGAGCTCGGTGTGACTTAACAACTGCCGTAGCATTTCGATCACCGATCGTGCATCGGTCTGCTCGACGACAAAGTCCAGCGCAGAATCCTGGCCGCGCAACACCTGCCAACGACGCAACAACTCACTCAGTTGTACCATTTGAGTCGCCGTAAAATGCCAACGTGACGAAAACGCATCGACCAGAGAAGCGGGGGCATCCCGCTGCATGCGTTCCGTTGACATCTCCAGCAACTTTGCGACGATTGGTTCCACATTCATAATCTGTCGACGTACGATCTCCTGAATACTAGCCTTCGTTAACAGCTTGGCCGGTGATTTGCGGTTATCCGAAACGATTTTGAGTAGCTGCACTAACTCGGCCGTAGCCAAGCGGGAGGCAGCCGCTACAAAACCTGCTGATTCCATATCCACCAACGCCGAATCGGCATACACTTCATCAGGCTGATTCACACAACGGATGGCCTTGGATTCAACTAAGTTTGACAGCACGCGTGGCGGATACCAGCTTCGACCGGAAGCGTCGTCGTACACCTTATGTACCAACCGCCCCGTCCCCAGTGGCAACGAAGCATGACCCGCAATACCAACGTTGAGCCATGCTTCGTGGCGGCGTCCAGCAGCACGTCCAAACAGATAACCAACAGCTGTGGCCGCGGCCAATTTTCCAAGACCACTTACGATGAGCTTCAATTGGCCACCCGAATAGATCCGAAACGGCGAATCCTCTGTATCCAACGACAGCTTCCAATGTTCAATCAAAGGCTTCGCTTCGTCCGGCAAAGCCACCACAAGGTTGACCGTACCCGAAATCGCTTCAGAAGGAGACAAGTTCATAAGATCATAGACCACTGAAAAGGTAGACGACGCAACCTTGGATTGTGTGTTAACCGGTAGGCCACTCCGAAAACGATGAAGCAGGTAATCATCAACTATCTCTTGTCGCTAGTTCGGGCGTTGGCCGGTCAATCTCCTGATCGCCTCGAAGATTTCCTGCGGACCAAGCTGGGAAGCGAATCGCAGGACCGCTATCTCCGCCCGGTTCCATACGGCCAAAGATGTTAAGCAGTTTACCGGTAATGGTATCTTTGCCTACCAGACTCCACATCACGACCTCAGCGTTATCCAGATGATTGTCGCCCCATGTTTGAGCATCACGCAGCACAAAGGGAAAAACGTGAAATGCCAAAAACGAGTAGACTGTCTCCAACCCATGGATGTCTGCGACAAAACACTGATGCACCGGTCACAGAAAAAATGCCGGTTTTTTCAGGACATCACAAACCATATTGCCAACACGATCGTTTTGGCGTGCATGTTGTGCACATCAGGATCTGGTCCAGCCTCGACGGATCAATCGTTCCATTGTGGCAATCCATCCTAATACCAGTCAATCACTTACGAAGACGATTCGTGGTTGTCTCCGGGGTGTTCTACCCTCCCATTCGTGTGGCCTGTATAAACGGGGTAATGCTTGAAACACGAAATTAGCACAAAGGAATAGAAATCATCGTGTTCTTTCGACGATGAGTGTAGACGATTCGCCGAACGAAAGCTGATTACCCATGAGAATTCTCGTACTGGGCGCGGGAACCGTTGGTACTTCGATTGCCAACCTTTTGTGCCATCATCGCCACATGGTGACCGTTGTTGACGACGATCCGGACCATGTTCGCCGGATAAACGAGATGCTCGATGTGCGCGCCGTGAGTGGTTCCGCATCGCAATCGAGTGTTTTGTTCCAGGCGGATGTGTTAGGAGCCGATCTGTGCCTGGCTGTCACGGGTGACGACGAAGTCAATCTGGTCGCTGCGAGCATGGCTAAATCAATGGGTGCTCGACGAACCATTGCTCGTGTCTACGCTCCTGTCTTTCGTGACATGAGTACGTTCGACTACCAACGTCACTTCAATATCGATCGGTTGTTGAGCCTGGAACACCTCTCGGCAATAGAATTAGCACGAGGGATTCGCAATCCGGGTTCCGTCACCATGGAGAATTTCGCTCAAGGAGGATTAGAGGTTAACGAAATCGTCGTTCGTGAAAAGACTCGCTCGGTAGGCGTTCCGCTAAAGTCACTGGAGTTACCATCCGGGGTCCGCATTGGCTCCATTCACCGTGATGACAGAATGTGGATTGCTGGTGCGGAAGACATCCTTTGCGTGGATGACCGTATCACCCTCATCGGAGAACGAGACGACATTGACGAATTGACTGATCTCTTTCGAGTGACTCCGGAACCTAAGATTGGTGTCGTGATCGCTGGTGGGGGTGAAACGGGGTACCACTTAGCAAGATCACTCGAAGGCGAACGGTGTGCCGTTGTGTTAATGGAGTCGTCCGAGGACCGCGCGTCGTTCTTGGCGGCGAACTTGAAACATTCCACCATCCTACAAGTAGATGCCACCCGGCATGCAGTGTTGGAAGAAGAACGTGTGGGAAGCGCAGACGTGTTCGTGGCTTGTACCGGCGACGATGAAAATAATATCATGGCGGGTGTCGAGGCCCGCGAAATCGGTGCTAAACGAATTATGTCGATCGTCAGCCGACCCGACTACGCTCATGTTGTGGGAAATCTGGGGATTGATCTGGCTGTGAGTCCTCGTGAAGTCATGGCTAGGCAAGTCATGGGTTTCCTCAACACCGGACCAGTCATTTCACGGACTTCATTACCCGGAGGATCGATTGAAGTTATCGAAATGGATGTGCTCGAAGGTGCACCTGCGACAGAACACGTCTTGGCTAACCTGGCACTTCCCAACGCCTGTTTGATCGCCGCCCTGACACGTGATCAATATGTAAGGGTTCCAGGAGCTGGCGATAGATTGGAACCAGGCGATACGGTCGTGACACTCGTGGATGACTCGGCCATCGAAGATATCATTCATATTTTTAGTGTGAATGGGGATTAAAAGCAGTCTCGGCATTGGCACCATGAATTTTCGCCTAGTCATCAAACTGCTTGGCATCATCAGCATCCTGATTGGTTGCTCGATGTTGTTCAGCTTGTTGTGGGCTTTTCCCGCCCTCGGCCAGCGCAATCATCTGGCTGAAAGCCTACCTTCCCAATTTGAATTCACAGGTTTTTTGGGTTTGGTCGTCAGCATTTGTGTATGCCTGGCGGTTGGGATTTCCTTCGTGTATCTGGGCCGAGACGTCACTGGGCAGCTTTTCCGCAAGGAAGCAATGGCTGTCGTGGGCCTCAGCTGGGTGCTCGCCACTCTTTTGGGAGCACTTCCTTTCCTTCTCAGTGGTACTTTTCGTGGTCCGTTTGTACGTCTCAGCCACCTTACGCCATACATTCAACATACTTCTTGGCTCGGAGTACGAAGTTGGCAACAAGCAGATGACTTGACGCCTCTGCAGGGACTAGGATTGCGCGCATTGCTCGACGCCGGTCACCAAGGGCTGACCGCCGATGCAATCCAAGAGCAAGTAGCGGCGGCTGCCAAAGCGAACTTAGAAGTCGAAATCGTCGCTGCCCAAGTGGTCCCTACCTTACAGCAATTGGTAGAGAACAGCGATGCTTGGAGTGAAGTTCTCGTCATCCCAGCCAACCAAAACGGTGATCCTTTACAAATCCGTTGGGCAAAGATGTCGATCGTCGATGCGTTGTTCGAGTCGCAATCAGGATTCAGCACGACGGGCGCCACCGTCATTTCGGAACTAGAAGATGTACAACTCGTACCTCACTGTATTTTGATGTGGCGTAGCACTACCCATTTTTTGGGTGGACTGGGAATCATTGTTTTGTTTGTCGCGATTCTAGGACAAGGATCTGCTGGCAAAACACTGATGCGGGCAGAGATTCCGGGCCCCAGTAAAGAAGGCACGCAAACTCGCATGCAACACACCGCCCAAATGTTTGCCATCATCTATTGTGGGTTAACCGTGTTGCTTACATTGCTACTTAAGCTTGAAGGGCTTTCTTGGTTCGATGCTTTCTGTCATGCGTTCGGAACCATGGCCACAGGTGGGTTCAGTACGTACAACGCCAGCGTGGGTCATTTCCAAAGTCCTCTCATCGACTACACGATCATCGTGTTCATGATTTTGGCCGGCACTAACTTCGCTTTACTTTATGCAGCCTGTTGTTTGCGACCTCTGAAAATGTTTACCAATATTGAATGGCGAACATACATGGGATTGATCGGAGTCGTTACGCTGCTCGTTGTGTTGTTTGGCTTGGTATACGGTACGTTCGACTCGACCCAAAACGCTGTGCGGTTTGGACTGTTTCAGGTCGTGTCCATCATTACTACCACCGGCTACGGTACACACGACTTTGATCAATGGAGCAGTTTTGGTCGAGCAGCTTTGTTTTTGCTGATGTTCTGGGGAGGCTGTGCGGGAAGTACGGGCGGCGGCATGAAGGTGATTCGCCACATATTGTTTCTCAAGATCATGCGTCTGGAAGTCGAACAAGCGTTCCATCCTACTGTGGTACGAACCTTGCGATTGGGAGGAGAGCCGGTCGAGGATCCGAACCTACGAAAAAACGTTCTGGTATATTTTTCACTTATTTTGGTGATTTTTATTTTCAGCTGGATGGCAATCGTCACCATCGAGCCTGACGCGACCTGGGCAGGTGAAACCCAGCATAAACTAATCGACAGCGCCAGCGCCGTAGCCGCCACGCTCAATAACATTGGCCCCGGCCTGGGTACGGTGGGGGCGACGCAGAATTACGGTCATTTCGGCTGGGCAAGCAAACTGCTATTCGCCTGGCTGATGATGCTCGGGCGTCTGGAAATCTTTGTCATCCTTGTCCTACTTTGGCCTCGCTTCTGGAAAGCTCTTTGAGCTGGTACTCGCCAACTGTCTATCGACAGGCGCTGCATGTAGCGAAAGTTCCGAAAATCGCGAGTCTCCAACGAGAACTTTCAAAGAAATGTGCGAGACAAACGTTCCACATGGAATCCTGTGCGGTTTTTGGTCGATGCTATTTGTGCATTCTGAAACATTTGATCAAGGATGCGCTTGTTCCTGACTCGGCCGCGTCGTACAATTCATTGCTTCTTGCGTCGCGTCCTTTCGAGGAGGTGTAGGATTGTCCGAGAAGCCTGAGAACGCATTACGATCTAACCCCGATTCCCGGACTACCCCCGAATCGAAAGGTAGCTCTCCGGACGTTGCAAAACCAGCCAAATCGGCTCGTCCGACGGTACTCTTTTTAGACGACATCGAGCTTCACGACGGCACCAACGACGAATTGGCTCTTCGTTTGGAAGAATCGTATGAAGTCCTGCACGCCAGTGGCGACTCCCAAATTGCCGACCAATTGCGGCGCGAGGGCGTTGCTGGAGTGTTCCTTCCCGCATCGCAACGCGACACTCTTTTGGAGTCACAACGCCAGACGATCATACTGAAGGGTATGTGTGATGGTGTTGCACTGCTCGATGAATCGAACGCCATCCTTTGGGCAAACGAACGGCTGTACGAGTGGACGGAGTTGGATAATCTGGCCGGCGTAAACTTTTACAGCGCGTTGGGAAGTCCCGAGATACTTGGTCCCGATTTCTGCCCGTTCCACACATCACTTGCCACAAAGAAATCAAGTAACTCGACACTCCGCCTGAACGACAACCGTCATTTGCAAGTCCACGCAGCGCCGCTGCTCCAGAAGGGCCAACCGGTCAGCAAATTGATCGTTACCATTCGCGACATTACGACCGAGATGATCCACCAGCAAAAGCTGAGCGCTATCCATAAGGCAGGTGTCGAACTTGCAGACCTAACTCCCCAGGAAGTCTTTGACATGCAGGTCGAAGACCGGATCGAACTGCTCAAATCTAATATCTTGCACCACACCAAAGATCTGTTGAATTTTGATGTGGTAGAAATCCGAATGGTGGACGAAAAAACTGGAACCCTCGAACCACTACTTGCTGTGGGATTGGAACCCGAAGCAATTCAACGAGCGTTGGTTGCCGAAGCCAAGAACAACGGAGTCACCGGTTTCGTGGCGGCAACAGGTAAGAGTTATTTGTGTGAAGATACAACCGAAGACCCGCTCTACCTACAAGGGTTCAAAGGAGCGAAAAGCTCACTTACTGTTCCTCTGATCTTGCACGACCAGGTCATCGGCACCTTTAACGTCGAAAGTCCCGAACCACATGCTTTTACGGAAAGCGATCTACAGTTTTTAGAACTGTTCTCCCGCGACGTGGCAGTAGCATTGAACACGCTGGAATTACTGGTTGCACAAAAAGCCAATGCGGCTCAAGAGAGTGTCGACGCGATTCACAGTGCCGTGGCCATGCCGGTCGATGAAATACTCAATAACGCCGTGAACGTCATGGAACGTTACATTGGGCACGAACCCGATTTGAAGGCTCGTCTGCAGCGAATCCTGCGAAATGCCCGAGAAGTCAAACAGATCATCCAGTCGGTGGGCCAACAAATGACACCGGCCGAAGCCGTCCCCATCGCCGTCCAGCCACCTCAACATCCCTTATTGCGAGGAAAACGTATCTTGGTGGTCGATGCCGATGAATCTGTTCGCAGTGCGGCCCATGGCTTACTCGAAAAGCATGGTTGTGTCGTCGAAACGGCGCACGCCGGAGGAGAAGCCATCTACATGATTCGTAATTCGGCAGCTGATGATGCCTACGACGTGATCATTGCAGACGTGCGTTTGGAGGACATGGCCGGCCATCAATTCCTCGCAGAACTCAAAAAATTCATGGAGTTCGTCCCACTCATCCTGATGAGCGGATTTGGTTATGATCCCGGTCATTCCATTGTCAACGCCCGACAACTCGGGTTGAATCCAAACGCCGTATTGTTCAAACCGTTTCGCCTTGACCAACTACTAGAAACGGTTGAAATGATGTTATCGTCTGAGGTTTCTCAGACCTGAGTGATTGATAGCTATGCGATTGCTCGACCTACTGCTTATCTCTGGTGCTCTCTGCGGACACGTTGCTCTCTGGACCGCTTTAGGAAATCGCATGCATGGACTGGTCGTGCGTCGACCATTGGTCAAGGCAAGTCGTCTGGTAATTTTCGTGATGAACGCAGGCATCCCCACCGTCTGGGGAATTCGCTACCTGCTCGATCCAAACCGTTTTTCTGACGCGTTTTCTTCTTGGTCTTCGTCCGTTGCCGGTATCTACTGCGTATTTTGCAATCTAGTTCTATTGCGCACTCTGCTTCTCTGGTGGATCCATCAGAAGCCTCAAGGACAAACTATCTCACCGCTCATTTCAAACCATACAGAAGTGCTTCCACTCTGCCAGCAGCAGCCACTCACTCGCTCGACTTTGGCTGCCATCCTGTCACGAATGCCTCGGAATGAGATCTTTGACTTGGCAGTCAACGTGAAAAACCTCCATATGTCACGTTTACCAGAAGCATTCAATGAGATGAAAATCACTCACCTCACCGACCTACACATTTCCAAACACATGACACCTGCGTTCTATCAACAGATCATCGATCAAACACAACAATTTCGCTCGGATCTGATCTTGATTACTGGTGACTTAGTGGACGGTGTCCCAGAGCTGGGTTTGGCAGTGGAACAACTTAGCCAGCTGCAAGCCAAATTAGGAGTGTTTTACATTCTGGGCAATCATGAAATTCGACTACCACTAGAGAAAATCGCCGAACTCGATCACCAGTTGGCACAGTCAGGATTGACGCGATTATGTGGCCGGTGGCACACTTTCGATTACAAGGGAGAACGGCTGACCCTGGCGGGCAACGCACTACCTTGGGTTGGCGTTGCACCACCCCAAGAAGCTTCTCCGGACGACGAACAGCAAAAACGGTCTTTTCGAATCCTGCTGTCACACTCGCCCGATCAAATCCATTGGGCACGAGAAAACTCTTTCGACCTCATGCTGGCCGGGCACACACACGGTGGACAGGTCCGCTTTCCCGTGATCGGACCGGTTGTGTGTCCAAGTCGTTTCGGCGGCCAATATGCTGCCGGACTGTTCGACATGCCTCCGACGGTCATGCACGTCAGTCGAGGTATCTCGGGAATGACCCCATACCGCTTTCGCTGCACCCCTGAATTGACTCAGCTCGTGCTACGCTGTTCTGGTTAGGCGACCACCGCTTGGCCTAGTCAATATTTCGCACTAGCAGTGAAGCCTTCATTGTCACTTTGTTTACGCCTTCGTTGGAGGCGCGGGCTTCCTTGACCGATCGGCATCTACGGCTGGCAGGGTAAACGGCCGATGAATGAGGCGACGAGACCTGCCTGGAAACCTAAAACGCAGTATTTTTGCTGGGACGGATCGGTTTCCCCGTATTTTTTTCCACGGACAAGCATTTTTTAGTGAATAGGCTGTTATGGTGGGTGCTTCTCCGGCCCAGTTAGTTCGGAAACGACATCTCAACGCCCGAAAAATGGAAAAAACGCCCCTGCCGAGGGGGGAAAGTTCACATACCAGCTACCAGGAATAGAAACGAGAAAAGCCGATCGTACTCAATTCATAGCGGATCGGCGCGAGCCATCCGCCATGAGAGGCAAAACACAGGGCCCACGTGCCACTCGGTGATACAAAACGACCGTTCAGATGCGAAAAATAGATGACAATACGGAAGAAACTGTGATCCAAAGAGTTCTAGACCGGCTGGCAATCTTGATTTACAGCCGAGACGCGGTTGTTGGCGCAAGAATTTTTTGCTAAATTTTACGCCACTTGGTCGGGCGCTGTGGGACTACCATCGCCACGTGTGCTATGGGGCGATCCGGCAATACCGTCTGTCGTGATGTTGCGTAATCTTTTTCGCAGCCAGACACTGGCAGATCCAACCCTTTAATAACTGTTGCGACAAGTGTTGCGGCAGGTACACGAACATGGTCAACCGAAACCTCATCCGCAATTTGGAAAGTGAAACTGACTGGGAACAAGAACTCAACGCAGCGCTCGCTGGCTCGCTGGAAACAGGGCTTGCCACGATCGAAGCAGAGACGTTGATTGAATCGAACAAAATCGTCGAGGGCCGCATTATCCGAGTGGATAACGATGTCGTGCTGTTGGACATCGGATACAAGAGTGAAGGCAGCATTCCCAGACGCGAATGGGAAGAGGACGAAAATCCGCCCGAAGAAGGCGCCACCATTCAAGTGTTAGTCGAAGAGGTAGAAAATGCCTCGGGGCGAGTAGACGACACTCAGGGCATGGTCCAGCTGAGCAAGATCAAAGCGGAAAAGATCTTGCGTTGGCAGGAAATGATGAAGTCTGTAGAGGAAGGTCAAGTTGTCACCGGCACGGTGATTCGAAAAATCAAAGGAGGTCTGTTGGTCGACATCGGCGTGAATGTTTTCTTGCCAGCCAGCCAGGTCGACATTCGACGTCCCCACGACATCGGCGACTACATTGGACGCGTTGTGCAATGTGAAGTGCTCAAGATCGACGAAGCACGTCGTAACATCGTGGTCAGTCGTCGTTCCTTGATTGAAAAACAGCGGCAGGAAGACCGTACCGCGTTGCTGGCTGAATTAGAAGTCGGCCAGCTACGGAAAGGCGTTGTTAAGAACATCGCTGAATTCGGTGCCTTTGTGGATCTAGGTGGCATCGACGGCTTGTTGCACATCACGGACATGAGTTGGGGACGCATCGGACATCCATCCGAAATGGTTTCGATCGATCAGGAAATCGAAGTCCAAATCTTGGACATCAATCGGGAGAAGGAAAAGATCGCGTTAGGCTTGAAGCAGAAGTCTCCCAGTCCGTGGGAAGAGGTAGAAGGCCGCTATCCCGTCAACTCGACGGTGCATGGATCGGTCGTCAACGTGATGAGCTACGGTGCTTTTGTCAAACTCGAAGAAGGCATCGAGGGCCTGGTACACATCAGCGAGATGTCATGGACCAAACGTATCAGTCATCCCAACGAATTGGTGCAGATAGGTGACGAAATCGACGTCGTTGTTTTGGGAGTCAACAAGGACAAACAAGAAATCTCATTGGGGATGAAACAAACCCAAGATAACCCCTGGGACAACGTGCTGGACCGCTATCCGATCGATTCCATGGTTAGCGGCAAGGTGCGCAATTTGACCAACTACGGAGCCTTCATCGAAATCGAGGAAGGAATAGACGGCTTGTTGCATGTGTCGGACATGTCGTGGACACGTAAAATCAGTCACCCCAGTGAAATGCTGGAGAAGGGACAGGAAATCGAATGCCGGGTCCTTTCCGTAGACCAGGACCGTCGCCGTATTGCCCTCGGATTGAAACAAAAAGACGACGATCCATGGTCAGAAAGAATTCCTGGCAAATATACTCCAGGCCAGTTGGTAAGTGGCCAAGTGACAAAAATCACAAATTTTGGGGTGTTTGTAGGACTGGAAGACGGGCTGGAAGGCCTACTACACATCTCAGAATTGGCGGATCACAAAGTCGATAATCCAGAAGACATTGTGAAGGTCGGCGAGGAGATCGAAGTGAAGATCCTGCGCGTCGATACGGATGAACGAAAGATTGGTTTGTCGCGCAAACGTGTGGAATGGGCCGAAGAAGACGAAGCGGCCGATGCTGAATCAGTCACCTCGGCCAGTGCCGCAAGCGGTGCCGACACTTCCAATTTAAAGGGTGGCCTAGGCCAATCGGGACCACTGATCGCTACGTCGGCAGCGGCTGTCACAGAAGAGGATCAGGATCAGTCCGCTGAAACTGAAGACGATCAGTCCACTGAAACTGAAGACTCTGACGAGGCCGAAAACGCGGCAAATGACGCTTCGTCGGCAGACGACGAGCCTGCAGAGAAATCGGACACGGAAGAGTAACAGCAGGTACCATGCCGCTGAGAAGCTCACTGTCTAGGCGAAAACGTGAGTTTCGGCATCTGACAGAAAAATGTACGACGGCCTGAAAAGGCCGTCGTACCTAGGATTGGAGCCGCTTCTACGCCACAGAACGGATTTCCCTGTATCCGTTCCTTGTATCTCAACGACGACTATCGTCAAATTTCGCATCACCAATCTAAGCCATACGACAGTCAATGAATGGCTTGTCGGTTGTTCTCCCATACCGCATGCGCAATACAGTAGGAACCTGTTGGTAGGGCTTTCGAGCCAACCCGTTTTTTCCGCACTGGCATTAACGCAATTACATCCCTCTTACTTCCCCAGTTGCACGTACTGCTGCAGCACGCTAGCTATCATGGTCGATAGAGAAATCTAGCCAAGGGAGAGCTTGGGGGGATAACCTGCTTCCCTATCGTCGATCAAGGACGTCATCTCCGTATTTTTCCCCGTGTTGACATAGTAGCCGATGCAAAAACAACGAAAAAAAAGTGGTCCTTCCGTGCAGACGCCGCTGGAAACGTATCTGCGTGAAATCAACGAAACGGCACTCCTGACCGCGCAAGATGAGCGAGAGTTAGCGGCTGCGATTGCGGATGGCGACGTACGAGCTCGTGACCGAATGGTGCGGGCAAACTTGCGCCTCGTGGTCAACATCGCCCGCGGTTACACGGGCAAAGGTTTAGTCCTACAAGACTTGATCGAAGAAGGCAATTTAGGGCTATTACGGGCTGTTGAAGGCTTCGACCCAGCCATGGGAACTCGCTTCAGCACATACGCCAGTTACTGGATCAAACAATCGATCAAACGAGCTTTGATCAATTCTGCGAAAACGATCCGCATTCCCGCCTACATGGTAGAACTATTGTCCAAATGGCGTCGCGCCAACGCACGTCTGACCGAAGAACTGGGGCGCACACCAACACCAGAGGAGATCGCGCGAGTCCTGGGCCTCGCCAAAAAGAAACTGCCAATCATCAAAAAGGCAATCAAGATCTACAACTCGACGCCTCAGACAGATCAGGCAGATGCCGGCTGGTCATTAGGAGAAATGATCGAAGACGAGCGAATGAAGACGCCCGAAGACGAACTGCTAGAACATGACGCACTGCGACATGTCCGAGAAATGCTGGAAACCATGGACCAGCGCGAAGCGACCGTCCTTCGCATGAGATTCGGTTTGGACAACATGGAACCGCGGACTCTCAAAGAGATTGGCGAAGAACTTTGTCTCACCCGCGAACGAGTCCGCCAGATCGAAACCGAAGCTCTTGGAAAATTGGCCCACGGACTGAAGGACCCTCACGAACGTCAAATCAATCTGCACCAGTTTCGACACTAGTTGCCTGGTCTCACAGCCTGGGAACTGACATCCACGATTCCACCCGCTTTCGCAGCGTCCACCAAGACGATATACTCTCTCCGAACAATTCGGAGGAGTACGGAATCATGGGTACCACGGTCGACATGGATTTAACACACTACATTCGTGACATTCCGGACTTTCCTAAGCCGGGAATTCTTTTTCGCGACATCACCCCGCTGTTAGCAGCCCCAGAGGTATTTCGCGAGTCAATTCGCCTGTTTGCCAACCACTACCGTAACGAATCCATCGACGTGATTGTGGCGGCCGAAGCCAGAGGATTTATCTTTGCCGCTCCACTTGCGATCGAATTGGAGGCGAGCTTCGTACCTATTCGCAAACCCCACAAGCTGCCTTTTGACACACACGCATTCCATTACGAGTTGGAATATGGCGAGGATACACTTGAAATCCACATCGACGGAGTGAAACCCGGTCAAAGGGTACTCGTTATAGACGATTTACTGGCCACAGGTGGAACCGTCCAAGCTTGCTGCAAGCTACTGGAAAAGGCCGGTGCTGACATCGCTGGATGCGCCTTCTTGATCGAACTGAAAGAACTACAGGGGGCGGATATGGTGGCGCCACATCCGGTGTTCAGCCTGATCCAATACGACTGATCTTTGATCAGCTCCAACCGTGGGAATCAGCTGGACTCTCCAAGCCGATAGAACGTCTCACGCCCACGGCAAACGGACACGAAGCTCGCAGCAATGTTTCCGCACCTACCTGAGATACGGATTTGGCATCAGGTCAGAGAAATGGAAACCTTCTATTCAAAAGTTCCGAAACAGAAATACATACCGAAAATACATTTTCCAGTGTAAAACCGAACGATGGCACACGAGTTGGCATAGGTAACCCAACGAATGGATTGAATTTAATGGCGAACAATCGTCCCAAATCGCCCTTGGCTTAATCGGTTGTGAAGGTTCAAGAGTACGCCAACAAGCTCTCACAAGATGCACTCAGCGTCGAACGAAATTCGATGGCACTAGCCATGCGCATGGCGCAAGGAAAACCATTATTGCCTGGGTGCAATTCGGAACGGGACGAAGAGTCTCAGTGATTATCTAGGAGCTATGGTACAAACGATACGGCGTCCTTGCTGGGCCGGAGCAATCTCGATTTTCCCATGTTCCATCAAACCTTCGACAACAGATTCCATGACACGACGCCCTTCCTCAACGTGGGCTATTTCTCGCCCGCGAAACACCACTGAGACTTGAACTTTGTCACGGTGCTTTAAGAACTGGATCGCCTGATTCACCTTAAAATTTATGTCATGTTCACCCGTTTTGGGGCGCAAACGAATTTCCTTCGTGCGGGTGTGGTGTACCTGTCCCTTGCTATGCTTCTTGCTACGTTGGTACTTGTATTTGCCGTAATCCATAATCCGGCAAACCGGAGGATCTTCATTCGGAGCAACCTCGACAAGATCCAAACCAACATCTTTAGATCGAGTCAATGCATCTTCAGTGGCAATGACTCCCAACTGTGAACCGTCTTCGGCAACAACTCGAATCCGCGGAACTCGGATTTGGTCGTTGATCCTCACCTGAACTTTCGCGATGGCCAAAACCCTTTTCTAACAGAACCAATCCCGCATACAGCCCGTTACCGTGACGACACAAGCCCGCCAAACGGGTGCACAGGAGAAAAAGACAAAATAATCTTATTTGTAAATATTTCCAGACAAAATGCTGTTCGTCAAGCAGACGTAACCTGAATTTTCGATAACATCGAAGAAATCCTTCGAATCGAGGGACTTTGGCGGTTCAATATTCATTTCTTCCGTTCAATTCCCCCAGCCCGGCAGATCCTCCAAAGGTTTGCCGGACCGTACGCTCGGAAATCTCTGACTGTAGTCGGGAAATGGCATCAGCCACCGGCATGGCCCCCAAATCCTTGTCAATTCGATCCCGCAGAGAAACGGTCTGTGCATTTTGGTCTTTCTCACCGATGACGAACATATAGGGTACCTTTTCCAACTCAGCAGTACGAATTTTCGCCCCAAGTTTTTCCGCTCGATAGTCTCCCTCGACACGCAATCCAGCAGCAGTCAATTCCTGCTGCACTCGCCTGGCATATTCCTCGGACTTCTCACTCACCGTAAGCACCCTGGCTTGTTCTGGAGCCAACCAGAGCGGGAACGCGCCTGCAAAATGTTCAATCAGTACACCGATGAACCGTTCCATTGAGCCCAAAGGGGCTCGATGAATCATCACAGGGCGGTGTGGCTGGTTGTCGGCACCGATGTACTCCAAGTCGAAACGTTCTTTGCTGGGCAAGTTATAGTCAAGCTGTACGGTTCCCAGTTGCCACTCACGCCCGATGCAATCGGTTACCACGAAATCTGCTTTCGGTCCATAAAACGCAGCTTCACCTTCCTCGGGTTGCGCTTCAATATTCAGGCTCTCACAAACCTCAACCAATGCCTGTTGGGCTCGGTCCCAGCTTTCCTGACTTCCAACATATTTGTCACTTTTAGGATTGCGAAATCCGAGCCGCACACGGTAATCGTCCAAACCAAGCGAACGCAACACAAACTGCGTCATTTCTATACAGCCACGAAATTCACCGGCGACCTGATCCTCGGTGCAAAAAATATGTGCGTCATCCTGAGTAAAGCCACGGACACGAGTCATGCCCGACAGTTCACCCGACTTCTCGTAACGGTGAACCGTACCAAACTCGGCAAACCGCAACGGTAGGTCGCGGTAACTGCGAGGTTTTGACTGGTACACCATAATATGATGTGGACAGTTCATAGGACGCAATAAATACCGCTCATCCTGCTCCATTTGAATGGGAGCAAATTGACTGTCAGCGTAGTAAGGATAGTGCCCCGAGATCTCATACAGATCCACACGGCCGATAACAGGCGTATACACCGACTGGTATCCTCGCCTTACGAGTTCGTCTTTCACAAAACTTTCCAAAGTACCTCGAATGATGGCTCCTTTGGGAAGCCAAAGAATGAGCCCAGACCCCACCAACGGATTGATGGTGAATAGTTCAAGCTGTTTTCCCAAAACCCGATGATCTCGCCGCTTCGCCTCTTCGATCCGTTGGAGATGTTTTGTCAATTCTTTTTTATCAAAAAAAGCGGTGGCATAAAGTCGCTGAAGCTGTTGTCGCGATGCGTCGCCTTTCCAGTAGGCCCCAGCCACGGAGAGCATTTTATAGGCACCGATCAGCTTGGGGTTTCGAATGTGTGGACCACGACACAAATCGATAAACTCACCCTGACGATAGAAGGAGAGGTCCTCGTGATCGGCCAATCCATCCTGAATATGCTCAACCTTCAACTCCTGTCCCAAGTCGCGACAAATCGTCAACGCTTCATCTCGCGGCTGTTCGATCCGCTCGAAAGGCTCGTCCAGCTTGATAATCTTTTGCATTTCCGCTTCAATCGCGGAAAAATCATCTTCGGTGAGCGCGTGCTCCAATTCGAAATCGTAATAAAAACCACCTTCGATGGTGGGACCAAAAGCCAGTTGAACTCCATCGAACAGTCGCATGACGGCCCGGGCCATCACGTGGGCACATGAGTGCCGCATGATAGCCAGCGCTTCCGGGTCCTTCTTGGTGAGAATCCGTAGTTTAACCTCTTCATCACTAGGAAGTTTGTAATCAAGCCCTACGACCTGTCCGTCCACCTCCCCGGCAACAGCCGCCTTGGCAAGACCCGGGCCAATTGTTTCCGCCACATTCTGGATCGTAGCTGGATCGACAATCTCTAATTGTTTGCCATCAGGCAATTTGACTTTGGCCATGATTCTCCGCGAATTCGATTCTCTGTCGGCTCGAAGTAGACTTACGGGCTTCTTGCGAAGCCGGGCGTAAAGTATAAAATAGTACCAGATTTTTCAAAACCGGCTTAGACTGGTTAGACGATAAATCGGGCGCGTAGCTCAGTTGGTTAGAGCGCCACGTTGACATCGTGGAGGTCACAGATTCGAATTCTGTCGCGCCCACTTAACTTAAATGTTTATTCTGCCGGCTTGCGGGCCCCTTCTGAGGAGTCCTTGTATTCTTCTCGAAGTAGCTTCAACAATGATCGGTCAACAAACCGGACGGCGAAAACCGCTCAACTTCTTAAATAAATGTGAGCTGGGCATCATCATCCAGGGCACGTAGCGCTCAATCTCGAGTGGCATCTGAACGGTTTTTCCAATCTTGACCATCCCGTCATCCTTTTCCGTCACGTAGACACTGCTGGTGGCCGCCGTTTCGTTCATGAAATCCCACGCTTGGGGCGATAACCATGATCAGGCACGATGCCCGACCTTGTCGGTGGCGAAGCAAGAGGCTTCTACAAATTCTGTTTTGAGATGCTTCTGCCAGCGAACACGAGGAACGGTATTGGCTACTTTTCCACAGATCCCATCGCGACAAGACACTTGTGGGGCGTTTCGCCGAGGATCGTCTATCCTGATTGCGCTGGTTGCCCTGATCGTGGCGACGCCACAAGCTCAGGCGCAATGGAAAGCGCGCAGCGACTCTTCTGCCGGCCAAAGAACTCTCTCCCAACCAGCAACCACCACAACATCCTCAAATGGTTCGCAACGTCCCCAACGGCTGCCGATACCACTCATGGCCGCCCCACGACGGCAGACAGCCCACCCAGCCGTAGTGCGTGTCCAAGCCAACGATAGTCATGGTTCGAGCTTGGGGTCGGGAACACTCGTCGACGTCCGCGACGACTATGCATTAGTCGTCACCAATTGGCACGTCGTGCGCGATGCACCTCAACATGTAACCGTCACCTTCCCGAACGGGTTTCAAACGGCTGCCCGTGTCATCCGAATGGACCGGCACTGGGACTTGGCCGCACTTGTCGTTTGGAATCCTGGAAACGTGGAACCAGTTGGAATTGCCACAACCGCTCCCCAACCGGGTGACGCTCTAACGATCGCTGGTTACGGTGCGGGCAACTATCGCAGCGCCGAGGGAAAGTGCACACAGTATCTGGCACCGGGTGCAAATTTTCCTTACGAAATGGTCGAAGTGTCAGTTCAAGCTCGACAAGGTGATTCAGGGGGTCCCATTTTTAATCATCAGGGAGAATTGGCGGGCGTGCTGTTTGGTGCGGGACGAGGTACTACTTCCGGGAGCTATGCCGGACGAGTCCAGCAGTTTCTATTGACGGCTTGGCCCGATTTGGGAACGCCAGACAAAGTCATGATTGCAGACACTGCCTCAGCCAAGCCAAGCCAAACCCGCCCGAAATGTGTCGCCTCGATCGCATGCCGCCCCAAGCCTCAAGAGCAAACAACCAACCAGCAACACAACATTAAACTATCCTTGGATCCGAAAACCACATCGAAACGTCGGGCGAAGCTCCAACCTCGACAGGATCGCACGGTCGCTCCGAAGGTCTCACCAGCTCGCTCTTATGCCGCACCTGCACAACGTCCGACGCCTGGGGCAACCTATCCTGAGGTCATCTATCCATCTTCGCCGTCCACCCCACCAGTCCAACTTGACCATCACCTTCAAGACGAAATTATGTGGGAAGATCTGGTGGGACACACCCCCTTCCAGCAAGCCAAAACACTATTTGCCTTAATCGGAGTGGTGGTAACCATGCTCAGCTTGGTCAATTTCTCAGGCAACGACAAATAATCGACCTTTCTCCAGGATTCGGGTTGGTCTAATTCTTGGCCTGCTGCTTTTGCCACCGCCATTTTTTCACCTGGATTTAACGCTCCTTGTCCTGCACGAGGTGATGAATTTAGTCGGATTTGCCGGAACGGCCAGGCTCCTGCGAAGCAAAAACCACCTGAAATCCTCGCTGGTGTTCGGCTCCGCGGGAACTTCGCCCATTCAAATACGAATCCATCAACAGCTCACATGCTGGGGTGGCCACAACCGAACTCGCATTGCTCCAGACCGTAGTAACCGTATACTCATTCGTCAGAGAATCCCTGTTTTTTGGAGAATTCCTGACAATGTCCATGTCTATTTCTACTGAGCGGCACAGGCTAGCACGCATCGTCACACCTGCCACCTTGCTGTTGGCGTGCGCCGCATTCTTCGGTTGTGAACCAGCAGGCAAAACTGACTCCAATTCAACGAATTCGGCCGCGTCGCCCGGAAAGAATACTCCACAAGTCACCTTAGAATTTCCCGATGGCGATCCCAGCATTTCTGCCGAACTGGGAGGCCCTGAATTCACCGGTGAAAGCTGGACGACACTTGATACAGGGCCTGTCGGCGATCCGAGCGCGGTCAAAGGAGGCGCGATTCAATCGGCCATCCCCCAATGGCCCGACAACCTACGGATGTATGGTATTCGATCCAATACGTTCCTGAACTATTTAATCCGCGACCTCTGTTACGAATCTCTCGTGGGAATGCATCCAGGCACCTTAGAATTCATGCCGGGCCTAGCCAGTCATTGGAAGGTGTCGGACGACAAAATGACGTTCACTTTTCGCATTAACCCCAAAGCGCATTGGTCCGATGGCAAAGCCGTAACGGCCAATGACGTGATTGCAACCTATCGCTTGATTGCAGACGACACCCTGCTGGCTCCGATGATGAAGGAGTCGATCGTAAACAATTTAGAAGAGCCAGTTGCCTTGTCCAAGTACATGGTGGAAGTCAAGTGCAAGGAAAAAGACTGGCGAAACTTCATTGCTATTTCCGGGATGATCATCTTGCCGGCACACGAGATTTCTCAGTTGACCGGCGAAGAGTACCTGGACAAATACAATTTCAAGTACACCGTAGGAACAGGTCCGTACACCGTTCATGCAAAGGATATCAAGACCGACGAATCCATTACGTTGACTCGACGCCGCGATTTCTGGGGAGCCGACGAAACAGCGAATCAAGGCATGTTCAATTTCGACAAGATCCGCTTTGTCGTCGTCCGCGAGTCTCGCCTGGCCTTTGACAAGGTCTGTAAGGGAGAACTCGACTTTCAAACGGTCATGACTGCTAAATGGTGGGTCGAAGAACTAGATCAAATGGAAGCCATTCAACAAGGCCATCTGGTGCGACAGAAGGTATACACGAAGTTTCCCAAGGGAATTCAAGGACAGGCCTACAACCTGCGTGGTTCACCATTGGACGATGTGCGCGTCCGCAAAGCTTTAGCGCATGCGTTTGATCGAGAAACGATGCTGGAAAAATTCGCCTATAACGAATATTTCCCGTTAAAATCTTATTTTCCAGGAAGTGACGCGGAAAACCCTCAAAACGTGATGGTGGACTACAACCTGGCTACGGCTTCGGAGTTGTTGACCGAGGCTGGTTGGTCCGAACGTGGATCCGATGGCATCCTCCACCGTAATGGTGAGCGACTGACAATGAACCTGTCCTATCGCACCGACGGATTGGAAAAATACTACACTGTCTACCAAAAAGCATGTAAGCAGATCGGCGTTGAACTCAATTTGCAGTTCGTGGACGGTGCGACGCATTGGAACAATCTTCAAGACCGCAAATTTCAATTCGCCGGCATGGCTTGGGGAGCCATTCTTTTTCCCAACCCGCGCTCGAACTGGCACAGTTCCATGGCAGACAAAAATGGCAGCAACAATTTCATTGGCTTTAGCCACCCCGATGTAGACGATTTGATCGATCAGTATGACAAGGAATTTGACCTGGAAAAACGAAATGCCCTATTACAACAAATGGATGGACTGATTTTTAACGAACATCCTTATGTGCTGGACTGGTACCTGCCGTGCGAGCGTATTCTTTACTGGAATAAATTCGGCACTCCAGACACCGTGTTACTGAAGTACCACGAATGGGATGACGTTTTCGCACTTTGGTGGTTTGACAGCGAAAAGGCTACTGCTTTGAAACAGGCAAAACGAGATGGCAGCAGTCTATCCGTGCCACCGGTCGACGTCAGGCCATGGTCTGATGCGAATCAAGTTGTAACGGCTGAACGTTAAACCTCAAATTAAGATCTTCAGCAAGTTGCCGCAGGCCTTGCCGTCATCGAAACGCATCACGGATGGACGCCAGCGATGACCACCTACTTCATACGACGGATCCTGCTGATGATTCCCACCTTTGTGGGCGTCACGATGATCGCGTTTGCGATCACACGTATCGTTCCAGGCGGACCACTCGAACGCGAAATCATGCAGTTGCGCATGGGTGGTGCCGGAGGCAATGAATCGGGCGGGGGCACCAGTTCCGTGTTCGATCCTACGGCCGACATGTCCGCTGAGGCATTGGAACAACTCAAGAAGAACTTTGATTTGGACAAACCTGGCTACGTCGCCTATTTTTTGTGGCTCAAGAAAATCGCACAGTTGAATTTGGGCGATTCCTATTTGAAGCGAGAACCGGTTTGGAACCTGATCACCCAACGGCTTCCGATCAGCTTGACTTTCGGAATCTGCGGATTCGTCCTGGCTTATCTTATCTCCGTTCCTCTGGGTATCCTCAAAGCCATCTGGCATGGTTCTCTGTTTGACTTCAGCAGTTCCGCAATCGTCTTCATCGGCTATTCGATTCCCGGATGGGCTTTGGGCGCTTTGCTGTTAGTGTTCCTCGCCAGCGGACGATTCTTAGATGTGTTTCCTCTCGGCAACATCAGATCTTCGTCCTACGACGACTTGCCTTCGATCGCCAAGTCGCTCGACGATGCGGAAGAGGTGAGTGATGAATTCGGAATGTTTGAATGGGACCAGTTATCCCTTCCATCCAAAGTCATTGACCGTGTTCATCACATGTTTCTGCCAGTGATCTGCTACATGATGTCGATGTTTGCGGCACTGACGATCCTGACCAAGAATTCGCTCATCGATAACCTGGGGCAAGACTACGTGCGCACGGCTTTTGCCAAAGGCATCTCCCCAGCGCGAGTCATCTTGTTGCACACCTTGCGCAATTCACTGATCCCTCTGGCTACCGGCTTGGGGCACGCCATCAGCATTCTCATGGCCGGATCTTATCTGATCGAATGGGTATTCAACATTGATGGGATCGGGTACTTGGGATTCACTTCCATTCAACAACGAGATTATACGGTGGTATTAGGTGTCCTCGTTGTAAATACGGTTTTGACACTCTTGGGAAACATCCTGTCTGACTTTTTCTATGCCATGATCGACCCTCGAATCCGCTTCGAATAGCTATTTTAGCCCTCAGGAATGACACATCGTTTACACTGTCCATGATCTGTACGACAAAGTGATCGCAACACGTGAATGAACCCGCAGCCGAATCTGCTAGTCACTGTAAGAGCAGCAACACTCCACGTTCGCCGTCCCCCTTCCAGATGCGCATGAGACGTTTTCGTCGGCTCAAGCGGGGATATTTCAGTTTTTTGCTGCTTTTCGGGGTGTATTTTTTGTCATTCCTGCTGCCATTGATCATGAACCATCGCGCCATCATGGTGCGGTATGAAGGACACTACTTCTTTCCGGGAGTCGCCAGTTTTCTACACGACACGTTCGGTCTTTCCTCGGAAAAAATCTACCTTGCTGAAGTGTTTCAACAGACTTTAAGTTCAGGGCAGCCAGTTTTTGGAGAAGCCAACTATCGCGAGCTGCAAAAGAGTTTTGACCAACAAGACAACGGCAATTTCGTCATCATGCCACCGATTCCGTACGGCCCCAACGAATCATTCTTAGAATTGCCTGGCGCACCACCCCATCGTCCATCTCGCCAACACTGGATGGGAACCGATGACCGAGCACGTGATGTGATGGTCCGTTTGGCATACGGCTTTCGGATTTCGATCACATTCGCCCTGATCGTTGTCGCTGTGTCATACACGATTGGAATCTTGGTCGGAGCCATGCTGGGTTATTACGGCAGCTGGGTAGATATCATCGGGCAAAGGTTTGTGGAGATCTGGGGCAACATTCCATTCTTGTATACGGTCATCATATTGGCTTCGGTATTAGGACCCAGCTTCCAACTGCTCACCGTAATTTTGGCCGCATTCAGTTGGCTGTCGATCACCTATTACTTGCGAGGTGAGTTCTACCGGGAAAAGGCGAAAGATTACGTTGCAGCAGCGATCGCCACCGGCGAAGGTCATCTGACAGTCATGGTGCGTCACATCCTCCCCAATGCGTTGACGCCAATCATCACTTTTGCGCCGTTCGCCATCGTGTCGTCCATCATCGCTCTGGTTTCGCTTGACTTTTTAGGCTACGGGCTACCCCCTCCGAGTCCCAGCTGGGGAGAATTGCTCAAACAGGCAAAAGCTAACCTTCAAGTCTGGCATCTGGTCGTATTCCCATTGGGAGCCATGTTCGTGACGCTACAACTGATTGTCTTCATCGGTGAGGCAATTCGTGAAGCGTTTGACCCTAAGGTTCAAAGTCGTCTGCGATAACCTGACATGTCCAGCGATCAAATACAATCGACAACCTCCGGCGATGCTCCGCCAGTTCCCCTACTGAGCATTCGCGATCTGGTCGTGACTTTTCAAACCGAGCGCGGTCCAGCGTGTGCCGTCGATCATGTCTCCTTCGATATATTGCCTGGAGAAGTCTTGGGCATCGTCGGCGAGTCTGGTTCAGGAAAATCCGTGACCGCATTGTCCATGTTACGACTAATTCCCGAACCTCCTGGAAAGATAGCCGCTGGAAAAATCATTTTCGACGATCAAGATTTGTTGCAGCTCCCTTATGACAAAATGCGGCACATCCGCGGCAACGAAATCGCCATGATCTTCCAGGAACCGATGACCGCACTCAATCCAGTATTTACTATTGGGATGCAGGTTCGTGAAGCAGTCCTGACACACGCTCGAGTTTCCAAGTCGGAAGCGACCGAACGTACCGTCGAAATGCTGGACAAGGTAGGCATTCCCAGTGCACGCCGCCGCCTGAATGACTACCCCCACCAGTTTTCAGGTGGCATGCGACAACGAGTCATGATCGCCATGGCACTTGTGTGTCACCCCAAGATTCTGATCGCCGATGAACCAACGACGGCCCTGGATGTTACCACCCAATCGCAGATCCTCGACTTGATGCTGGAACTGAAACAGCGCGAGACCTCTGCATCCATCGTTTTAATTACGCACGATCTGGGAGTGGTCGCGGAGACATGCCAGCGCGCCATCGTGATGTACGGTGGCAGAATTCAGGAGACAGGCACCATTGAACAACTCTTTAGCCAACCGAAACATCCCTACACACAGGGTTTACTAGCGTCCTTGCCGGCCATCGCAGGGCCGCGCCACGAGCGACTCTACACCATCCCCGGCAATGTGCCTTCTATCATGGAAATGCCCAGTGGTTGCCGCTTCTGCACTCGCTGCGAACACGCCACCGACCGTTGCCATGCCTCAGAGCCACCCCTGCATGATACGGGAAACGGACAACTCGTTCGTTGCCACCTACTGGATCCAACATCACCCGAATGACGAGCCACCGATAACCTCGAAAGCCAGTCGACCATGACGGCACCATTACTAGAAGTCAGAAACTTAGTCGTCAATTACCCTATCTGGGGCGGCATCCTGCGTCACAAGGTAGCCGAAGTTCGCGCAGTGGACGACATTTCGTTTCATATCAACCAAGCAGAAACCTTGGGGTTGGTCGGAGAATCAGGCTGTGGAAAAACAACAGCCGCCAAGACCATCTGTAACATTCTCAAAGCCACCGCACCGGGCGTCGTCGAAGAAGGTGAGATCATCTTTCATACAGAAAATGGACCGGTGAATCTGCTGCCACTAGGCAGGGCCGCAATGCGAACCTATCGCTCCGACATCCAAATGATCTTTCAGGATCCGTTCGCATCACTCAACCCACGCATGACCGTCCGCGAAATCATCGAACGACCGCTGATCGTTCACACAAAACAAACTCGCAAACAGCGCAGACAAGTGGTTGATTCACTTCTCGACCGAGTCGGTCTGCAATCCTCCTACGCGACTCGCTATCCCCATGAATTCTCCGGCGGGCAACGCCAACGAATCGGTATCGCCCGTGCACTCTCCGTCAAACCGAAACTGATTGTTGCTGACGAGCCTGTTTCTGCCCTCGACGTGTCGGTACAAAGTCAAGTCATCAATCTCCTACAAGATTTACAAACCGAGTTCGGCATTGCCTACTTGTTCGTGGCCCACGACCTTTCCGTCGTCCATCACATCAGTCACCGTATTGCAGTCATGTACCTAGGAAACCTGGTGGAAATGGGACCGTCCGACACGGTGTATCAAACTCCATCCCATCCTTACTCACAGGCACTTATTTCGGCCGTGCCCCAACCGGTCGCTGGAAGCCATCGAGACGACAGGATTGCTTTGGAAGGTGAGATACCAACACCTGTCAACAAACCTTCCGGTTGTCCCTTTCGCACACGCTGCTGGCTCGCACGTGACGAATGTGCTCAGGCACTCCCACCGCTCGAAGAAAAACCGTCAGGCCAACAGGCTGCCTGTCCTTGGGTATAGATCTCCACCACGCTGCGCGTGAACGAAGAGGCGCTATGGCGTTCGCTCCAATGGAAGTCGGCCAATCCACGTCCAATGCCGGTCACTGGTAGCTTGGACAGTCTCCCCAGTAAAACCGAGATCCACCACAATCTTCCGTACCTCTTCCACGGTCAAGGCCGCCCATAATGATTCTTCAAAAAGCTGCCGTGCGTGTCGAGCTTCGTTGCCCACATACTGCTTCACTAACTGATTCAATTCGGTTTTTGTAGCCGGACGCATCAGATCTCGAAAGAACAAGAATCCATCCTGCTTGACCACACGCAATGCTTCTTCAAATACAAGGTCTGGCCGTGGAATATGATGCACGATACTGTTAGAAATCACAGCATCAAAGCGATTGGCTGGGTACTTCAGTTGTTTGGCATCTTGTCTTTCCAGCGAAACGCGATCAGTCATTCCAACCGACACAACCCGTCGTCGTCCCAGCTGCAACATGCTATCGGCCAAATCGATTCCCAGGATCTTGCAGCTCGAACATTGTTGGCAGATTTCAATAGGGATCTGTGCTGTGCCAACTCCTAAGTCGAGTACTTCCCCCACAAGATCGCCGCCAGCCAGCAAATCTTGTGCGAATTGCTGATTGACTTCGCGATGATCCATCGCATCATATTCCTGCGCGTCCTGTGCGGAATCCATTACTTCGGGTTCTCGTCGGCGAGTCAACATAGTGCGCAAGATAACTCACCCAGATAATGGGTCAATATGACCCTCACCTCCTTGCATTGAGCCCCCCCTCTTGGTGAAATAGAAGTGGTTAAGATTTTTTAAACAGTTTCCCGTAAGCCTCGGATTCCCGGCCCGCTTGCGCTACTCCGCTACAACACTCGACGACGATGCTCCGTCACTAGCGAGTTCAGCTCACAAAAAACGGCAAAACTGGTAGCTTACGAAAATGAGAATAGAAGAAAATCAGAATAGAATACTACCTCGAAGTTTAGTTAACCTGGCAACGCGTGCATAAGGTTCATGACGAGACCCCTGCTCCTGTTGTTCGTCCTGCAAGCCACCGTGGGTTTATTGCGCGCTGACGACGGCAATTCGGTCGATTTCTCCCGAGATATATTGCCCATCCTTTCCAACAAATGCTTTGTTTGCCACGGTCCAGACGGTGAGGCCAGTGAAGATCTGCGGCTGGATTCTTACGACGCGGCAATAGCAGATTTAGGGGATCGCAAGGCAATCGATCCGGCTGCGTTGGAACGAAGTGAATTGTTGTTGCGCATCCATGATGAAGAAAACCCGATGCCACCGACAAGTGCGGCAAAACAACTTACGCATAATGAGCGCAACTTGCTTGGTCGTTGGGTGCGGGAAGGTGGACAATATCAAACACACTGGTCGTTCATTCCTCCTCAAAAAGCGTCTCTCAAGGTTGACAGTAGGCTATCCACCGCGAATGCCATTGACGCATTTGTCAAAAAGCGTTTGCAACAACATGATCTCGTCTTGGCTGCCGAAGCAGATCGCGGCACTCTGGCTCGGCGAGTTGCACTGGTTCTGACCGGACTACCTCCACAACCTGACCTGCTGTCGGCCTATTTGGCTGACGAGAGCCCAGCAGCATATGAACATTTGGTGAATCACCTGTTGGCTTCTCCTCACTATGGAGAACACCAGGCTCGTTATTGGCTGGATGCCATTCGCTATGGCGACACTCACGGACTTCACCTGGATAATCGACGGGGTATTTTTCCGTTTCGTGACTGGCTGATCCATGCTTTCAACAAGAACACGCCCTTAGACCAACTGATCATCTGGCAATTGGCCGGCGACCTCTTGCCTGAACCCACTCTAGAACAGCGGGTGGCAACAGGTTTTGTGCGGATGAACCCTTCGACCGCCGAGGGAGGTGTGATCCCAGCCGAGTTTCAAGCCAAGAACAACTTTGACCGCGTCGAAACATTGGGAACGGTTTTCTTGGGAATGACATTGACCTGTGCTCGCTGTCACAACCACAAATACGATCCGATTTCTCAACAGGAATATTATCGGTTGCTGGCCTTCTTTAACAGCACGTCGGAAAACCCTTTGGATGGCAACAGCTACGAGTATGGTCCCGTCATACAAGCACCTGCGAGCGTCACCGCGTGGGAGCAGTGGCATCGTTTTCGACAAGCACAAGACCGGCTGCTGGCACGCGCCAGTGACCTGATGACGGGATCTGATGCTGAAGTGGACCCAGCCATTCTTGAGGCTTGGTCATCCACGTCCCGGCAGGACCGTTGGCACAGGTTGGCAGATCCTGAAGGACCCTTCGCCAGTGCGGAACTGCGCGATCAAGCACACGATCTGGCTAGACAATGGAACGAATTCGAGAAAACATATTCCACGACACTGATCGCAAGTGATTTGCCCCACTCTCGTGTTACAAAAGTGCTACAACGTGGTGAGTATGACATTCCAACGGGCGAGCCACTTCAACCAGGTACCTTGAAAGTGATGGGTACTTTTCCGGACAACGCGCCTTGCAATCGCCTCGGGTTGGCCCAATGGCTGGTAGCGCCCGAACATCCACTGGTGGCTCGGGTACTCGCAAATCGAATTTGGCAGCGAATCTTTGGCGAAGGCCTGGTACGTACACCAGAAGATTTTGGTTTGCAAGGCGAACAGCCAACTCACCCGCAACTTTTGGATTGGTTGGCCGTCGAACTTCACGATTGCGGTTGGAACTTAAAACAAATGCTACGCTCTTTCGTGCTTAGTCGTACGTTTCGGCAATCGTCTGCATTTCGCTCCGACGTGAACGATCCTGACAACCGTTTATTGGCCCGCGGCCCACGGCATCGACTCGATGCGGAAGTCATCCGTGATGTAGCTTTATGGTCAAGTGGTTTATTAGAGCGACACATGGGGGGAGAAGGGATCAAGCCCCCTCAACCTTCGGGGCTCTGGTCTGCGTTGATGCATCCGCGGAGCGACACTAAAAACTATGTTCGTGATACGGACGCCAGACAATACTGTCGCAGCGTGTATGTTTATTGGAAGCGGACATGTCCACATCCGATGCTCACACTGTTTGACGCTCCCAGTCGTGAATCGAGCTGTGTCAAAAGATCCCGCACGAACACGTCACTACAGTCCTTGGGACTGTTGAACGAAACGCAACGGATCGAGGCCGCCCGGATGCTGGCGGAACGTCTCATGCACGCAGCCGAAAACGACCACGAACGTTTGGATCTGTTGTTCCTCTGGCTGACATGCCGGAAGCCCAATGACATCGAACAAGCGGCCTGTCGGCGGCTTTTGGAAACCAATCGAGCGCATTTTTCTCAGACAATCGTTGACGTCGAAGCTTTATTGACAACCGGCGACATCGCACGGGACACCGCTTTGGATGCGGCAGAACATGCATCCTGGACACAAGTGGCCGTCACGATATTAGCCAGCGATCTTGTCATCATGCTGTACTAGTCGAATTAGAAACCACTGAGATGCCCAACGAACCTCCTCTTCGTGAATACGAGCTGTCATTGACACGCAGGCACTTGTTTGGCCGTTCTGCGTTGGGTCTGGGAACAGCTGCACTTTCCCAATTACTGGGCCACGAGCTGTTAGCCGATACCAGCGGAATCCATTCTGCAGCTTACGGTTTACACCACCAGGCTCGAGCCAAGACGGTCATTTACTTGTTCATGAGTGGTGGTCCCAGCCATCACGATTTGTGGGATTACAAGCCCAAGATGCAGGAGATGTTCGGTCAAGAATTACCGGAAGACATCCGCAATGGGCAGCGAATCACAGGTATGACGTCGATTCAAGATTCACTTCCCATCTGTCCCAGCAAATACAAATTCACAAAACATGACAATCATGACAGGGGTGTTTGGGTCAGCGAATTACTGCCGCATACGGCCTCGGTGGCCCAAGAGCTCTGTGTGGTACACAGCACGTTTACCGAAGCGATCAATCACGACCCGGCGATCACCTACATTCAAACTGGCAGTCAGATTCCCGGGCGTCCCAGTTTGGGAGCGTGGTTAAGTTATGGTTTGGGCAGCATGAACGACAACTTGCCCAGTTACGTCGTAATGCATGCCAGGACCAGTCATGCAGAACAGAGTCTATTCAGCCGGTTGTGGGGAACGGGCTTTCTGCCAGCGGACCATCAAGGTGTGTTGCTGCGCAGCGACGAAGATCCCATTTTGTATTTGCATAATCCCCCTGGCGTGACACGCCCCATACGGCGTGCGCAGCTCGATGCGTTGGTCGCCATCAATCAACAACAGTTCCAGCAGTTTGGCGACCCGGACGTACTGGCTCGCATCCGTCAACACGAAATGGCCTATCGGATGCAAATGTCAGTTCCGGAACTGATGGACGTTTCGCAAGAAACCTCTGCCACATTTGATCTCTACGGTGAAGAAGCCCGTCAACCAGGGACGTTTGCAGCTTGCTGTTTAAACGCTAGAAGGCTGGCGGAACGTGGAGTTCGCAACATTCAGATTTTCCATCGAGGCTGGGATGCACACGGTCAATTGCCGAAAGAACACACATCGCAGTGTAAAGACATCGACCAAGGTTGCGCCGCACTGATAAGAGACCTCAAACAACGAGGTATGCTCGACGAAACCCTGGTTGTCTGGGGTGGGGAATTTGGTCGGACGGCGTATTGCCAAGGCACGTTAACCAACAACAATTACGGCCGTGATCATCATCCGTGTTGCTTCACGATCTGGATGGCCGGAGGTGGCGTGAAGGCCGGTATCACCTACGGGCAGACAGATGACTTTGCCTACAACATTGCCGATACCAACGGCAACCCAGTTCACCCTAAACCGAACAAGGAATCATGGACGCCGGGAACCATGCATATTCACGATCTCAACGCGACGATCCTTCACTTGCTGGGAATTGATCATCGTCGGCTTACGTTCCGTTATCAGGGACGTGATTTCAGGCTTACCGATGTTCATGGCCATGTCATGCACGACTTAATCACGTAATCATAAAGGCTCATACCCAATAATTGATACTCTTCACGACGAATCCATGGACATTAACGAAGCTCGCCGAGACCTAGCTGCTACATTTCGCTGGTCTTACCAATTAGGACTTAGCGAAGGTATTTGCAATCATTATTCCTGGTCTGTCAACGACCAATGTTTCCTGGTCAATCCCATGGGCCGACACTGGTCCGAGATCACCGCCAGCGACATGTTATTGGTCGATTCTGCGAGCGATGTTGTGGAGGGAGAAGGCTGCGTCGAGCCTACCGCCCTATTCATCCATTGGCGTGTCCACCAGCTTGCGTCCCATGCACGCTGTATCCTGCACACACACATGCCCTATGCCACGGCGATTGCTTGTTTAGAACACAGTCGGCTGGAAATGATCAGCCAAAATGCTGTACGATTCATGGACGACATCGCCTACGATGACGATTACGGTGGATTGGCACACGACACGTCAGAAGGAGACCGCATTGCCAAAGCATTGGGCGATAAACGCATTCTCTTTCTGGCTCATCACGGAGTGATCGTCGTGGGACCCACAATCGCTCAAGCATTTGATGACTTGTACTATTTGGAACGTGCATGCCAGGTGCAGGTACTGGCTCAATCCACGAACCAGAGGTTGAAACGCATTGATGATGCAACGGCTCGGAGAGCCAACAAGCAGATGACCGGAGATTTGGCTGAATTCTCATCCGCACATCTGGCAGCCATTCGACGCATTTTGGACCGCACTTCTCCTGATTACGCTGAGTAAAATACTGTGGCACTCAACAACAATCGTTGGCAACGGACGACCATGCTGTGTGCCATGTATTTTGCCCAGGGCCTACCTTGGGGCTTCATGGTGACGGCTCTGGTGGCCTTTCTGACCGATGAACACGGCATCAACGAAACCGAAGCGGGTCGATTGACAGCTGTCGTACTGTGGCCATGGACATTCAAGCTTGTATGGGCACCGTTAATTGATACGGTCACCATCCGATCGATGGGGCGCCGCCGGCCGTGGATCATCGGTGCAGAACTGTTGATGGCTGTTTCGCTCCTGGGCATCCTGGCCATGGGTGACTTGAGCAACAACCTGAGCTTGTTGGCATGGATGTTTTTCATTCACAACTGTTTTGCCTCGCTGCAGGACGTGTCGACCGATGCTCTGGCCATCGACATCTTGCCCGCTAATGAACAAGGGTTAGTCAATGGGCTGATGTGGGGCACCAAGTTGGCAGGAAAAGCGATCGGGGCCTTTGGAATGGCATACGTCATCTATGAGTGGGGTCTATCTGCTGCCGTCCTAGTACAGTTCATTTCACTACTGATCATCATGTTGTTCCCGCTCCTGTGCGTCGAACGTCCTGGAGATCGCCGATTGCCGTGGACTCGCCCCATCGAACCAGAATCGGCCGAGGACGTGCTTCCGCAGAATCGCTCCACGCTCCGCAGCCCTTGGGTGGTCTTGCGGGACCTGGTCCGCGGATTCTCGCTGAAGACAACGTTTTTCTTGCTGTTGTACGGCGTGATGCACGTCATCGGTTGGGGAATCGTCGAAGTCGTCTACAAGACTTTGTACACCCAACAGCTCGGCTGGACGTATGTAGACATTTCACGATTCGCGTTCTATGCGATGTTCACCGAGATGGCGGGTGCGATTTTAGGGGGCGTCATGGCGGATCGTGTGGGCCGACGTATCGTGATGGTGGCTGGTTTCGGCACCTACGGTCTATTGGCATTCGTTTTCGGTGCCTGCCCCCACCTTTGGCATTCAGATTGGTTTTCGGCCAGCTACCTGATACTGAATCCCGGTGCTTTGGCGTTTGGCGCTGTCGGTTTCTTGTCGATGGGTATGAGAATCTCCTGGACAAAGTCCTCGGCGTCCATGTTTACGATTTACATGACGCTGTCCAATGTGGGCCATGTGATTGGCAATGAAATTGTGGGGCCTTTGCGTACAGAATACGGATTTAGCTTTGAGCATACTTTTTGGTGGGCCGCACTCAGCATGATCGCGCCACTGTTTCTATTATTCCTGGTGCGCCCAGAAACCGTGGACGCAATGCGAGATCAAGAGGCGTTGGAGCAAAAGGCTGCTGAACCATAGATCCGGCACGATCTACCGTTGTTTGACAAGATCATCGTTTTGCTTGTTAACGGTGGAGAACACCGAACACACTGATCCTGGGGTTTCTCCACAATTCCTGCAGGCCTTTGCCCAGATCAGGCTTGCGTCCGACAGCAGTACAACGTTTCTGACTGACTCCAGGTCGTGAGCATCTCGAAACGACCGTCAGGGCGAGAACAGATTTAAACGTGCGTCGGCGACTTTGCCGATACGGCTGGACGACTCAAGCAAATGTGCCCTGGAGTAACTATCCAGAGTGATATTGCTGTTGAGCAGCTTTTCCATTCGTTCCGCCAGCGCCAGCAACTCAGCATAGGCAACCGTCTGACAATCTTGAGGTGCGAACATACGTCCCATCGCAATATTGGCTAGTCGTTTGAGATACAGGCGCTGTAGATTACGTCGCAAACTTGTAATCGCCGGCTTACGATTGGTGTATTCTCCCGGCTCCAGATTCTCCACTTCGGAGAAAATCGAATGAGTAAGTCGTTCGATCAGTTCTGCAGACGTAAACGCATCCTGATCGGTTGGTAGTTTCGCTTCATTGTCGTGCATTCGAGAAAGTACGTCAGATGACAAAAGCCGATTCAAAACATTGGATTGCCAATAGGAAATTCCATCGTGCAAAGGATAGTCGGGGCGAAGTGTACGAATCGAACCCCAATGGTTCCAGCGACTAGAGAGCATCATGCCGTAAATCTCTGGGGGAAACTGATACGCCTCGCTGCCAAAAACCTCCTTTTCTAACATCGTCAGCGCCTCGCGCTGTTTCTCGGGTTCAACAATGTCCAAGGGCTGGGGAGCATTCTCGTCCCCCTTATGGCTACGACTGATCCGAATACCACCCACATAGCGTGCCACGTGAAAGAGCGCCACATTGTGATGGTACAACAAGGAATTGAAAGCTCGACGAGAACTAGCATAACTATCGCCGTCTTCTGTCATTCGATCGATCAATTTGGGCATCACTTCATTGATCAATTCGATTCGCATTTTCGCATAGTCCAGTGGGTTCTTACCCAAATCCATGACGCCCGCTTCCGGATCGATCTGTGCGCCATGGATGCCGATCCCCGTATCTTCGTCAGTCGCATATGCCAAACCGGGCTCGCCACTACGTGACGTGATCTTGCGCAATTCAGCTGCTTCGCCCTGAGTCCCGCCTGCCAACGGTTTGTATCCGTATTCAATAGCCCAATAGTCGTAGGGCCCGATCGTGGGTGTGAAATAGTTCCCTTGTTCCATCCCTTGAGGAACGATATTGGCAGGATCATAGTCCATCACCGAAGCAATCATGCTTTCGTTGTCTTTCTTATTGAGTTCATCAAGAGTACGAAAACTACTAGCTTTGAAGTTATGACGTAGGCCAAGCGTATGGCCAATTTCGTGCATGACAGTTGCTTTCAGGCCCTGATGAATCAACGCTTCAATATGTTTGGCACGCTCTTCACCCGCCGCTTTGCTGGCGATCACAGCTCGTCCAAAAGTTAATTCGCTAGACAAGGCATGCACCCTCTGACACTGCGAATGTCGTAAGTGCAGTGGGAGCGGCATTTGATTCTCGCTCAACGTCATTCCGAAGCGGAACAACCTTTCAGCTCCTCCTTCACCATCGTCTTCATCCTGAGGCCCAATGGTTTCGAACAGGTATTCATAGTGTTCGACCATGTTGGAATTCAACAAGATATCCGCGTCGAGAATCTGACCCGTGTACGGATTCACTCGTGATGGACCGATGCCAGAAAAAGGCGCGTCGGCGGTCATCCAACGAATGAAGTTATAGCGGACATCTTCGGGTTCGACTTTCTCTTCAATATTCCTCTCTTCCGGCTGCTGCCGTACTTCGAGCGCATCTACAAAGCCTGCTTTTTCAAACGCTTTGTTCCACTCCAAGATGCCATCGCGGATTGTTTTGCGGTATTTGTAAGGCACGGTGTTTTCGATGTAGAAAACAACAGGCTGTTCGGGAGGTGACAGATCCAGCTTTGAATCCGCTTTCTTGATGTTCCAACGGTTAATGTAACGCGTAAATTGCTCTGGTTCTCCCTTCGAAGAATAATCGCGAATCACGGTTAAGAAATAACCAACCCGATCATCAGCCAACCTGGACTGGTAGCCCGTCTTGGGCACTTCACTGATGGAATAGTGAACGTTGATCGTCACGCCCCGTGTATCAGCTACCGAATCAATGCGTGCACGGCCACTCGAGCTGTAAGTCGCGGCAACCTCCAATTCCACGTTCCTAGGAAATCCCTTGGGTGTTGACCAGGTACTCTTGCTGGCCGAAAAGCTGAAACCGGGCAGCATGTGCGAGATCTGCGGCAAATCGCTCATAAAAACAGGTGTTAAATCAATTAAATCTCCTCCCTTAGGTCCCTTGGACAAGATCGGCAGACTATACAGCACGCTATCCGTGTGTGAGTGCTTCACGGCAGCCGCCTCTGGACTACCATCTTTAGCACGAAACCGAACGTTTTTGCGCACGATGAGAACGCGTTTGTCGACCTTGCGAAATGCCCACACCCAGTCGTCGTTCCAACTCATGCCGCCCACCAAAAAACCTTCTCCGATGCCGCGGGCAATGGAAATCAGCACAATGTATTCCTTGCCGTACTGGCTACTGCTCAACTCGGCAAATAACTTGTTTTCCCGATGATGAAGTGGAATAAGTCCTTCGATTGCCTCGGCATCTTTCAGAATCGCCACATGTTCTGGCTTAGGTGGCGTTGCCGCCTGGGGTGCCTGAGGCGAATCACTCGACTTTCCAGCATCCGCCGTGGTTGTGTCGTTAGGTTTCGCGGTCGCCGTTGCTTCTTCCGACTCGCCACGGATAGGATTTGTGAAAGCACAAATCGCGTAGAACATCATGACAACGATGATTCGAGCGGGGGAGATTCGCATGAAAATGATACCTTGTCGAAGACTAACCAGGGGTTGTTATCCTTACGGCCGTCATGGCATGTGAACGACCTGATAGTTCGTCGCACCGTCTTACTATGACAGTGGGACATTGAACGCGTACGGCGACTACAGGGCTTATTGCAGAGCCTTCGAGTTGATAGACGCTTCCGCCACTCAACAAGACACTCTTACCCGCTTGTAAAATATACCCCAATTTACCAGCGCACGAAAATATGTCAGAAATTTCCCAACTGCCAATTTTTCTAATGCAAATACGATGGAATTCTCGTTCGGCAGGTTGTAACCTCCTTGGAACTACCACAATGAAGAAAATCGGGATGATCTCCGTTTAGTGATGAAAAAGCGGAAATTATTTTTAGTTTGCCTCAAGTCAACTTCGCCTTCCAAAACCGGCAATTCCAATGACGCAACGTGTGATTGACAAGGTGCTGCGGGCCTACAGTGCAGCTGTGCAACCCCAGTGCGTCACAGATTTAGGGGCAGCAGGAGGCTTCAGTGGGGCGCACTTCTGGCGAGTGACAACCGATCATGGCGACCTTTGCTTGCGAAAATGGCCGCCCGGTCATCCTGATACATTGCATTTGCAATATATCCACGAGGTGCTGCACACGGCCAGAGCATCAGGCCTGAACGTGATACCTGTCCCATTCAGCACGGTGGATGGTCAGACTTTTCTGGCTGAAAGCGACCATCTGTGGGAATTGACACCGTGGATGCCAGGCCGTGCTGACTATTGGCGTTTGCCAACCAGGCAACGGCTGGCAAACGCCTTGACCTGCCTGGCAGAATTCCACGCGGCGACGCGTAAAATGGAAACCAACCTGGCCCCTTCGCCGGGAATTGCGCAACGAACTCAGTTTTTGCAAAAATTGGTATCACAATCAGCCAGAGAGCTGCGGACGGCAGCCAGCGCCTCATCTCTTGGCTGGCACAATCTTCAAATTCGAGCAGATCGGTTGCTGAGATTATTCGATGCGGCAGCTGAACCTACCCAGAAGGCGTTGGAATCTTGCCGGCAGCTTGTCGTTCGTCACCAACCCTGTATTCGAGACATTTGGCACGACCACCTATTGTTCGAGGGTGAGGAGGTCCGTGGAATCGTAGATTTTGGTGCCATGCGACACGATCACGTAGCGACGGACATATCACGACTACTAGGCAGCTTGGTGAATGACGACCCTATCGGATGGGACACGGGATTGGCAGCCTATCAGAGTGTTCAGTCCTTAACAGCTGAGGAACTACGTTTGATACGGGTCTTTGACATGAGCTCCGTGGTCTTATCAGGGATGAATTGGCTGTGCTGGATTTATTTAGAAGGGCGTCGATTTGAGAATCGGACTGCCATTGAGAAGCGATTGGACGGAATCATCCAGCGGTTCGAGCACTTGGTTGGCAAAGATGGCTATTCCCGCCCAAACCGCACTGCCTATTGAAACTTGCTCGCATGGCCAGCTTGTCCAAAGGCCACCATACGATCCTTGCAAACGTTTTTCATCGCGTTTCGCGCCGGCTCCAAATATTTACGAGGGTCAAATTCGGCACGATTTTCAAAAAACACCTTGCGAATAGCGCCCGTCATGGCCATCCGGCAATCGGTATCGACGTTGATTTTACGAACTCCATGTCGAATACCTCGCTGGATTTCCTCGACCGGAACTCCAAACGTTTGCTTGATCTCACCCCCAAATTCGTTAATCAGATCTTGTAGTTCTTGAGGGACCGACGAACTACCATGCATCACAAGATGGCAATTTGGTAGCTTTTCGTGAATCGCTTCGATGCGGTCCATCGCCAAAACATCACCATCCGGCTTGCGGGAAAACTTATAAGCACCATGGCTGGTACCAATGGCAACGGCCAGGGCATCCACTCCCGTTTCCGCCACAAACATGGCTGCCTCGTCTGGATCGGTCAGCAACTGTTCGCGAGACAGTTTTCCGACGGCACCGTGACCATCTTCTTGATCACCTTCCCCTGTTTCCAGGGATCCCAAACAACCAAGTTCGCCTTCGACCGATACGGTAGGCTGCTGGGCATGCGCCAACTCGACAACCTGTTTGGTTACGCCAATGTTGTAATCCAGGTTGGCCGGTGTCTTGCCGTCTTCCTGGAGCGAACCATCCATCATGACGGAGGTAAACCCAAAATGAATGGCAGAACGGCAAGTTTCCAAGCTGTTCCCATGGTCTTGATGCAACACAAAAGGCACATTAGGAAAGATTGTTTGCATCGCCTGGGCGAGAGCCTGGATACATTCATTCCAGGCGTATTTGCGGGCCCCACGTGATGCTTGCACGATGACAGGCGAGTCCGTTTCGTCGGCCGCCTCCATCACCGCCTGGAATTGTTCCAGGTTATTGATATTGAACGCAGCTACGCCGTAGTCGTTTTCGGCGGCGTGGTCAAGCAATCGCCTCAGAGAAATAAGTGCCATCGGTGAATTATCTCAACAAACAAAAATAAGAGCAAGCTGGTACGACCATGTGTTTAGGCCTGGAGCGTCAAATCGGACGCTAATACGTTCCAGGTCATCTTCCTCAAAATGTTTCTAATTCGGTTCGCCAGAGGCAAAAAGTTCTTGCATCGCATGGTCTTTACGTCGGTCAAAAGCCAGCGAAACCTGTTTTTTTGCTTCATCCAGTTGATGGTATTTGGCCAGACACTGCATCATCTCGCGCAGTCCGTGCATACCAAAATTAGGGATCTCCAGCAGCTCTTCCGGCTTGTAACTCATGAGCTCTTCAAGCCGGGTAATGTGCAGTGCGGAATCTTCCAGCAAGTTGATCGTGCGGACAGGCAACCCGAGCAACTCTAATTCGGCTACGGCATCACCGCGTTGGACTCCGTGGCTGATCGCCAACTTGGCCTCACGCGAAAAACCAACTTCGCTAATCTGGGAACTTTGGGTGGTATTTAATCGACGAATCATCTGAGCACACTATTTTTTGAGTTTGGACGAGATTTAAGTTGCGCCAAACCAAGCCAACCGAAAATGCACATGTCCTGAGTGCCAGACGGTCTGGCAGAATGCGGCTTTCCACAAAGAGCAGAGGCGGGGAGTTCTACACGCATCCTGTCGTGCTTACTTGGAGCCGGGCGACATCATATCGCAGGCTGCCTGGAAAGGCTAAACGGTGGGAATTCCTAAGCTACTTGTAAGGCGTTGAATACAACGCCAATGGAATTATAGCGCTATTGGAATTCCAGACAACGCCCTACTCACCAAATTCCTTGAGTTTTTTGCACGCCACGATTTTGTTCAAGGAACATTCGTTGGACTTGACGATTCGGTTCGCGTTATGAAGTCGACAGAGGTCACGACAGCTAGTCGTCGTAACCGCGGGGATACTGCTGATGCCAGTGCCATGCACTTTCGACGATTTCACGTAGACCGGGAAACATAGGTTGCCACCCTAATTCATTGCAAATCTTGTCACTACCGGCCACAAGCGTCGGAGGATCTCCGGCACGCCGTGGTCCAATGGTAGTCGGTATGTCGTGACCCGTCACTTGTCGTGCAGTCTCGATGACTTCTAATACACTATAACCGTCACCATTTCCCAGATTATAAATTTGACTTCCCTTATCTAAAGCTTCCAGTGCCAGCAGATGTGCTTGAGCCAGATCGGCAATGTGAACATAGTCCCGAACACAGCTTCCATCTGGCGTGGGGTAGTCATTTCCAAAGACAGTGATCGATTCGCGTTTTCCCAAAGCAACTTGCAAAACGAGGGGTACCAGATGTGTTTCTGGCGAATGATCTTCACCTCGACTCGCCGTGGCTCCTGCCGCGTTGAAGTACCTTAAAGCCGCATATTTGAGGCCGCAGGTACGATCGAGCCAAGCGAGCATTCGCTCCAGAATGTATTTTGATTCGCCATACGGACTTCCTGGAACGATCTTTTCGGACTCTGTGATCGGTATCCTTTCCGGTTCATCAAACAAATTTGCCGTAGAAGACAAGATAAATCGTTTGACTCCCTGGCGGATCACGGCCTGTAACAGATTCAAGCCATTCGTCACATTGTCGCCCAAATACAAGAATGGCTGGTCCATAGATTCGCCAACCAGGGTGCGGGAAGCGAAATGCATGACCGCATCGACGGGATTCTCTGCCAACGCCGTATCAATAGCGGAACCGTTCGCCAGATCTCCCTCTATCAGCGTTGCATCGGCTGGAACGGCCGCTTGGTGCCCCTGGCTCAGATTGTCAAAAACGATCACTTCATGACCGGCCAACAGGCACTTTTCCGCTGTAATGCTGCCGATGTATCCCGCGCCGCCTGTAATGAGTATCTTCATGGTCAACAGCAAGCCTTTCCACTCCAAGTTTCACAACGATTGTTCGGAAATGGCCTCAGGCGAGCCCATCTCCATTTCCCGCCCGATGCTTCGTATGGTAACTTGGGCAATTCCAACGAAAGCATCTTCGACCAGACGTTCTCTTTGAAACGACGTTATCTTCGACCCGACTTAAGGATTTCCTACAAGGCATTTCTAAAATGGACTCGGAACCAACAACCGTTCACGTGGGACTCAGTGATCGGGCTTACGACATCGAAATCTCTGCCGGAAACTTGAAAAACGCCGGTTATTTTATCCGTTCCCGGTCTGATGCGCAATACGCAGTCGTGATCACTGACGAGAATGTCGATGACCCACACGCAGAAAATGTTTCCGACAGCCTGCTTGATGCTGACTTTGACGCCGACATTCTAGTCGTGGAAGCAGGCGAACCCAGTAAATCCATTTCCGTCGCAGAAGGTCTCTGGGAAAACTTGATGGACTTGGGGACAGACCGTAAATCGATCATCGTGGCCGTTGGCGGCGGGGTTGTCGGGGACTTAGCCGGATTCATTGCAGCCACCTATGCACGCGGCATTCCTTTTTTTCAAATTCCCACGACGTTGCTCGCCCAGGTCGACAGTAGCGTGGGAGGCAAAGTTGGCATCAATTTGCCGAGTGGCAAAAATATGGTGGGGGCTTTCTGGCAACCGAATGGTGTCCTGATCGACACTGACGTATTGACTACTCTACCTGATCGCGAATATCGAGCCGGCTTGGCCGAAGTCGTCAAATATGGAGTCATACAAGACCCAGAATTCTTTGCTTTTCTAGAGAATCATATCGAAGGTCTCAATAACCGAACTCCCGAGGTCATGCGGAAGATCGTAGCTCGCAGCTGTGAATTGAAGGCGGAGGTCGTGCTGAGTGATGAACGGGAAACCACCGGCCACCGCGCCATCTTGAATTTTGGCCACACCTTTTGCCATGCGATCGAAACCGTTTCGGGATATGACCAGTTGCTGCATGGCGAAGCGGTCGCCATGGGAATGGTCTGCGCAGCCCGCCTGGCAGTCTCCATGCAACGCGTGGAACAGTCTCTGGTAACACGTCTACGAAACTTACTTCAACAGCTGAAATTGCCTGTGAGCGTCCCAACATTGGATCCCGATGCCTTGTTAGAAGCGATGCAAAAAGACAAGAAAGCAGAGCATGGAGAACTTCGCTTCGTGTTGCCGACACGATTAGGACACGTAGAACTTGTGGGAGACGTCCCGCGTCAACTGGCTCGGCAGGCTCTGCAGGACCCTGCCTGCTAGATCCTCGTCTGGGGGCGGACCGGGAACGCAAAATAGGGTAAGAATCGTTACGACTCGTACTCCGATCGAACGATGAACTGCTGTGTTAGACGATCACAAATGCCCTCCAAGGTCAAGAATCGCTAGACATTCTAGATTTCTTTGCGCGTAACCATACCGCAGACCAACCCGCTAGTTCTCGCATCCGACTGGCAACGAGCATCTAGCATCAGCCCAACCATCTCCATCTCTTGTCCAATATCCTCCATCTCGGCCTGTACACTAATAGCACGACTGCTGGCCACGATGTTAGAACTTGGAAGTACCTTTCCAGAAATCGTAGGCGGTAGCCATGACAGCCTTAAACGAACACAACAACATCCAATTGGACGACGAACGTTTGGCCGCTTTGCAATTGGCGATGGTGCCAGGCATCGGACCGCGGACACGTCAGACACTTTTGGCAGCATTCGAATCGCCGCAAGGAGTACTCAGTGCCGCACCATCGGAATTGTCAGAGTTGCCGGGAGTTGGTGCGGAAATGGTACGCAGTTTAGCGACCGCTCGGCAGAACCCCAATGTCATGAGAGAATTAAAAATCTGTCGCGACTCCGGTATTTCCTTGCTGCTGGAACAGGACTCTGGCTACCCCCGCACACTGCGCGAGATCCCGGATCCTCCAGGTATTCTCTTCCACACTGGAAACTTCCAGGCAAAAGATATCTTGGCAGTCGCCATCGTCGGCACCCGGCATGCATCTCACTATGGAAAAGTGCAGGCACATCGCTTGGCCACTGAGCTGGCGCGGGCTGGCATGACCATTGTGAGTGGGTTAGCGCGTGGCATCGACGCCGCAGCTCATCGAGGAGCCCTGGAAGCAGGCGGCCGGACCATTGCGGTGACTGCGAACGGAGTGCTGGATATCTATCCGCCGGAACACAAAGAATTTGCTGCTGAGATTTCAAAACAAGGTGTAGTCGTCAGTGAAAACCCGGCTACGGCCAAACCCAAGCGAGGCATGTTTCCTCAGCGAAATCGAATCATTACTGGCTTAAGTCTCGGTGTGATCGTCGTAGAAGCGGCTGAGCGTTCAGGAGCCCTCATTTCAGCTTCTCATGCTGTCGACCAGAACCGCGAGGTCTTTGCCATACCGGGTCGAATCGACAGCCGCATGTCGTGTGGCTGTCACCAACTCTTGCGTGACGGTGCCAAACTGGTAACTTGCGTGGATGATGTGCTGGAAGAACTGGGACCACTGGTGGAAGCGGCACCAACCGAAAACGGTCGTAAAGTCCGCCATCCGGCCGAATTACAGTTAAACGAACAGGAAGAGCAGGTGCTGATGGCGGTCGACACAGAGCCGACTCCGATCGATCAAGTCGTTGACAAAAGCAACCTTCCGATCCATCGCGTACTGTCCACGGTCAGCGTGTTGGAAATGCGCAAGCTTATTCGGCGAGTCAGTGGTCAGTTGGTCGTGCGTATATAGTTCAGATCGTTCTCGGGCAGATGACCACGATTACTCCAAAATTATTGCCCGAGAACGCACACCGTGACTTGACCAACCGAGACATGCTTTTATAATCCGCGCTGGAAACTAGCATTCAACTTTTTCGGGTTTTCTCTGCTATGAAGATACACGAATTTCAAGCAAAGCGTATTCTGGCCAATCATGGTGTCGCGGTGCCTCGTGGCCTTGTGGCAACGACCGCTGCCGAAGCTGCCGCTGCTTTCGACGAACTGGGCGGTCCGCTGGCGGTGGTGAAAGCACAAATTCACGCCGGTGGCCGTGGAAAAGGTACCTTACTCGAAGACCCGCAACAGCACGGAGTTTCGTTGGTAAAAAGCCGCGACGAGGCGTCAAAAGTAGCTGAACGGCTGCTTGGTAATCACCTTGCCACGATTCAGACGGGACCAGACGGCCAACTAGTTCGTCAAGTTCTAGTCGAAGAAGGCTGTGACATCGCAAAAGAACTGTATTTGGGGATTGTTTTGGACCGCGCCGCCAAGAAACCTGCCTTGATGGTTTCTACCGAAGGCGGCATGGATATTGAAAAAGTTGCGGCAGAAACACCGCACTTAATCCACAAAACGCATTTCGAACCGGCTGCCGGACTGGGCAGTTTTCAAGTCCGTAAACTGGCATACTACCTGGGTATTGACGGAAGTAGCCTCAAAAGCGCCGATCGCTTCCTCAAATCTCTCTGCAAGGTTTATTCGGAATTCGACTGCACCTTAGCCGAAATCAACCCGCTGGTCGTCACTGGAAAGGGAGACTTGTTGGCTCTCGATGCTAAAATAAATTTCGACGACAATGCTCTTTTTCGCCACCCTGAAGTAGCAGAACTTCGCGATCTGTCGGAGGAAGACCCTGCGGAGCTTCGTGCCAGCGACGCCGGCTTGAGTTATGTGAATCTAGATGGCAACATCGGCTGTCTGGTAAATGGGGCCGGACTGGCGATGTCAACGATGGACATCATCAAGCACCACGGCGGCGAACCCGCGAATTTCCTCGATGTCGGTGGTGGCGCCAAAGTCGATCAAGTGACCGAAGCCTTTCGGATCTTACTGGATGACAAGAATGTGAAAGCTGTCTTGGTCAATATTTTCGGCGGCATCATGCGTTGCACCACGATCGCCAATGCCTTGTTAGAAGCTTACAAAACAGTTGGCTTTAACGTGCCCCTTGTCGTTCGCTTGGAAGGTACCGAAGTCGAACAAGGTCGGCAGATCATTGCTGACAGTGACGTCGATATCATCACCGCCAATGACCTGACGGATGCAGCTAAAAAAGTCGTCGCGTCGGCAGGTTAAGTCGATCCTAATTCCTGTATGTAATTCATCACCCAATCATTGGATAAAGCACACTATTGCAAGAGGCATCGAGCCTAAACCTTAAAACCTCATCTTACTGAGCCCCACCATGAGCATTCTCGTTGGAAAAAATACTCGTGTCATCTGTCAAGGAATCACTGGCCGCGCCGGAGCCTTTCACACTCGCGGCTGCCTGGATTACGGAACAAACGTTGTTGCCGGAGTTACGCCGGGCAAGGGCGGGCAAGAGGCCGAAGGAATACCAGTATTTGATACCATGGCCGAAGCTGTCCAAAAGACGGACGGAAACGCAACGATGATCTTCGTACCAGCCGCGTTTACAGCTGACGCTATCTTGGAAGCCGTCGACGCTGGCATCGAAACAATCGTCGCCATTACCGAAGGCGTCCCAGTACTCGATATGGTTCGGGTCTACGAGGTCGTTAAAAACAGTTCGTCGGTACTCATTGGTCCCAACTGCCCAGGAATCATAACACCCGATGAATGTAAGATGGGGATCATGCCGGGCTACATTCACAAAGCTGGCTCGGTAGGTTTAATGAGCCGCAGCGGCACGCTGACCTATGAAGCTGTCTGGCAATTGTCCAACCTGGGACTGGGGCAATCTACGTGCGTCGGACTCGGCGGAGACCCGATCGTCGGCACATCGTTCATCGATTTACTAAAACTGTTCGAGGATGACCCGGGAACCGAAGCTATCCTGATGATGGGCGAAATCGGCGGTACGGCGGAAGAGGAAGCCGCCGCCTACGTGAAAGAACACGTGACCAAACCAGTTGCTGCTTTCATTGCCGGTCGCACGGCGCCTCCCGGAAAACGAATGGGACACGCCGGTGCGATCATTTCCGGCGGCAAAGGTACGGCAACGGAAAAAATCGCCGCTCTTCAAGATGCCGGCATTGAAGTGGCCGAAAGTCCCGCTGATATGGGAACCGCAATGCAGCGAGCCATCCAACGGAAGGCTTAGCAAGTCGTTTAGCCCGCATGGACGTGCTTTCGTCGATACAAAGTGAGCTTCTGCATCGTGACACTATCTAGTGGCACAGCAGAAACTGCCCAGTCCTTCGCGTACGTTTATCGTCCAATGCCGAACAGCTTGCGCCGTGCCGCTCTAAAGTCACTGGCGTGAAACTTAGCTCTACTTGTGCCATTTAATCGTACGTAATGATCTCCCGTAGATGCATTGAAAATGCTTACTCGCCTAAGCATCCACTTGAATGGCACCACTAGTTGCTACCCGATTGCTAAAACTGGCTTGTGTGCCGCGCGAGTTGTGAACGCCTTCCGAACCACACGTTGGATACCGGTCGCAATACGCGAGCGATCGACTGTGACGAGCGACTTCTACCGGCCAACGGATGAATCACCTATCCGTGACATAAGATTCTTGGTAACGAAAACGAACAAAATGCACCGCCGCCAGCCCAACAAAAAACAACGCACTGCGACATTTTGAGCCTAGGGAAGGATCTCAGCAACAGACATTCGCAACGAGATCATTGGAACACCGCACTTCCTCAGCATGACACACCTGACGCGTAGTTCCACATTTCCGGTTCCTGGGATAGCACGTCCTACCTCATGCAGAGGACACTTTTCATCTAAAATGGGGGAGCACTGCTTACCTATTTTTTCACGGGCTTGTCAATTGGCTGAGCGTGTGCAAATATACAGTCGTGCACGAATTGAACACGGAGGTACCGATGTCCGCCGATCTCACCAAGTCGACAAAAGACACGTCCACCAGCGAATCCATCGACTTACCGTTTTCTTTACCGCTGGAACTGACAATTCATGATCCGGAAACGATCAACGAATTGCTCCTTTACCCGGAGGGTGACGACCGTGATCATTTCGCAGCACGTGCTCTACGCATCGGCGTACTCGCTCTGCGGCAGGCCCGCGGACTCGTAGACCGTGAATCAGTCCGACAAGAAGGTGACCGGCTGCTGGAATCATTACAGAACAAGTTAGGGGAACATTCCCGCTTAACGCACGACCGGATGTCCACCGTCCTGCGAGAATACTTCGATCCACAAAATGGCCGATTCCAGGAACGTGTGGATCGCCTAGTGCAGAAAGACGGCGAATTAGAAACCGTCTTACGACAGCAAGTTTCTTGTGAAGACTCGGAGCTGGCAAAGACTCTCTTGCAGCATTTGGGAGAAGAGAGCCCGCTCATGAAACTACTCGCTCCAGACCAATCCAAAGGCCTTTTGGCAAGCTTACGTATGACCGTCGAACAACAACTTCACGACCAACGAGAACGCGTGCTGCAGGAGTTCTCATTGGACAACGAAAAAGGAGCTTTGACCCGTTTGGTGAAGGAGCTTTCCACCCGACAAGGTGAATTGTCAGATAGGCTTCAGGGAAAAATCGACCTCGTCGTGAAAGAATTCTCCTTAGACACGGACGACTCTGCACTGAGTCGTCTTGTACGTAACGTCGAACGTGCTCAACGCACCATTACGAGTGAATTCTCTTTAGACGATGATGCTTCGGCACTCGCCCGGCTCCGCCGAGAACTGAACAAGTTACTCAAGGAACAACAGGAGTCTAATCACAAGTTTCAGGAGGAAGTGAAGACGGCGTTACAAGCCATGACTTCCCGCCGTGAGGAGTCAGAGAAGTCGACCCGACATGGGCTCGAATTCGAAGAAGCCGTGTTCCAACTTTTACAAACCGAATCACAAAAGAATGGTGACATTGCAACACACACTGGCAACACAACGGGCCTGATCAAACACTGTAAGATTGGGGATTGCACGGTGCAACTAGGAGCCGACTCGGCCGCTCCTGGTGCAACGATTGTTTTTGAAGCTAAAGAGCACCAAGGATACAACCTACAAAACAGCTTGGAAGAAATCGAACAGGCTCGTAAGAACCGTAGTGCTCAAGTCGGTGTGTTTGTATTTTCCAAGCGCACGGCACCAAAGGGCCTGGAAACCCTGGCACGACACGGAAACGACATCGTCGTGGTGTGGGATTTGGACGATGTCCAAACAGATCTGTTCTTACGCGTGAGCCTAACCTTGGCACGGGCACTCTGCATGCGTGCAGAACAGCCAAAGGAATCTACTGACACGGATTGGTCTCAGTTGGAACGGGCCATCTTGGAAGTCGAAAAGCGAACTGGTGGGCTTAGTGACATCGGAGGTTGGGCGGAAACCATTCAGAAGCGATGTGACGACATTCTCAACAAAGTCCGCACCACCCGTCGCAGCCTGGATCGTGAAGTCGCCACCTTACGAGATGTCATGGAAGACCTTAAGTCGACATAAATTGTCACCGTGTCGAAGCACTTCCTCCCTCGTCTTTACATTTATCTTGGAGTTTTGGTGGTCATAAAGTAAACTGAACGCTAGACTCAGGCATCCGGATTCAACCCGATCGGCACGCTGGGCATACCGGTTGGAAGGTTACACGCCTACCCCAAGATTAGATCAACAGTCACCAGGAGATGTCATGCAGAAAAAACTGCTATCATTTCCGGTACATAACAGCTTGATATCTCGTCGAACAGCCATTCAGGCAGGTTCCATTGGACTACTCGGTCTAGGAATCAACCACCTGGATGCTCTACGTAGCCCCGCCATCACACGCGAATCCCAAGCAGCCGCGCCTCAAAAAGCACAGGCTTGTATTTATATTTTTCTGACCGGTGGTCTCGCACAGCACGAAAGTTTCGACATGAAACCCGATGCGCCCGACACCGTCCGTGGAGAATTCAATCCGATCGCGACCAAGACTCCCGGCATTCAGATCTGCGAACACCTGCCCAAGCTGGCAGCACGCAGTCATCTGTGGTCGCTCTGCCGTAGCCTGACTCATCCGTACAATAACCACTCGGAGGGCCACCAGGTCATGCTCACCGGGCGCACGGAACTGCCACCCAATTTTTCAGCTATCGAACCACGTGACACTTCCTGGCCATCGATTGCGGCCATTGCCGGGGTCGCCACTCGTCCACAAGGCTACAACAACTTGCCACCTGCAGCTGTCCTACCCGAACGATTGATTCACAGGACAGGGCGCGTGATTCCAGGCCAGTTCGCCGGCGAAATGGGGCACCGTCATGATCCATGGTTCATCGAAGCTTCGCCATTTATCTCTGGCTTGTACGGCGCCTACCCCACACACCAATTCAGCCACCTTGACCAAAAGCTAGAAGATCATCGCACCTTTCAAGCACCGAATCTGTCACTGCCGCACGAATTGACACACCCACGTATGCACAGACGATTAAATCTCTTGGCGGACATCGATCGTCAGAGAAGTTCTCTCGAACATCATGCCACTACCCAGAATTTCGATCGGTATCGACAGCAAGCTATTTCTTTGGTGTGTGAAGGCAAGGTTCGTTCAGCACTGGACGTCACGAGAGCACCCGAAAAACTGCAAGACCGCTATGGTCGAAATACCTTTGGATGGTCCTTGTTGATGGCGCGTCAGTTGGTGTCTGCGGGTGTCAATTTGGTGCAGGTCAACTTGGGTAATAATGAAACATGGGACACGCATGGTAATGCATTTCCGCATCTGAAGAACAACTTATTTCCACCAACGGATCAGGCAGTATCAGCGTTGCTAGATGACCTACATGAACAAGGGATGCTCTCACAAACTCTGGTCATCATGGCCGGCGAATTCGGACGCACTCCCAAAATCTCCTTCGTACCAGGTAGTAGTTATAAATTTCCAGGACGTGACCATTGGGGAGGCAGCCAAACGGTATTTTTCGCCGGCGGAGGCGTGACTGGAGGAAACGTGATCGGGGCAACGGACACCATCGGGGCATATCCGGACGACCAACCTCAACGCCCGGAGCATTTTGCCGCCACCATCTACCGCTCGTTAGGCATTCCCCCCACTGCTGTGTGGAATGACGACTTAGATCGCCCGCACCACATTTATCACGGTTCGCCGATTCCAGGACTCATCTAGATACTGTCCAAATGTAAGTGGGAGCTCCCTACGTCCTTATCATCGAATGCCGGGAACCACTAATCGTATTCAACAACGAACTCGTGCAGGTGTGTTAACGCGTTCTCTAGCAACTGCTCATTGTGAGCAAAACACAAACGCAGCCATCCTTCGCCACCTGCTCCAAAAGCAGCACCCGGTGCCAACACAACGCCAGTAGCCTGCACCAGCTGCTGACAAAATGTCAGGCTATCATGAGATTGAGGTAGCCGAAAAAACGAGTAGAAGCTTCCCTGTGAAGTCGCGACTTGTGCACCCGGAATCTGACTTAAACGATCGTGCGTCAAATCACGCAAACGACGATACTCTTCCAGATTCTCCACAATCATGGTTTCGCCTTCATGAAGAGCGGTGATGGCTGCCACTTGCGCCATGCTCGGCGCGTGCGACACGACAAACTCCTGCATGCGGGCCATTTGCGTTGCCCGTTGCAACGAGGTAATCAGATACCCTAGTCTCCAACCAGTCATGCAATAGGTCTTCGAAAATCCGTTGATAACGACAACTCGTTCAAGATCCTCTGACGAATGAAGTGCTGTAGGCGAGCCACCAGGAGAAAACACAATCCTGTCGTAGATTTCGTCCGACATCAGGATCAATCCGTGCTGGAGACACAATTCAGACAACATCTGCTGTTGAGCCTCTGTGATGACCCATCCCGTCGGATTGGACGGTGAATTGACAACGACCAAGCGTGGGGACTTCGCCTGATGGATCGCTTCCTGCAATCGATCGAAATCAAATTCAAAAACGTTTTTGTGCAGGTCGAACTGCAGCGCCACATCACACACTTCGGCGCCAGCAATACGGGCGGCTTCCGAAAAATTGGGCCAGTTTGGCGTCACATTGAACACCGTGTCGCCCGGCCTAACCTCTGCCAACATAGTGAGCAGGATTGCTTGGGTACCACCACAAGTCACCACAAATTGGTCGGGCAACAAATCGACTCCGAACCGCTGTCGATAGAAATCGGACAACGCTTGCTTCAGATCGTCACGTCCACCATTGTTCTCATAAAAAACGGCTCCATTTCGAAGTGCGTTGCAGGCGGCTTCGACGATGAACGGCGGAGTCCCCCACGACGACTCGCCAAAGTGCAACGGTAGTAATTCCTTAATTTCCTGTCCCCGCTTCAGGCTCTGCGCCAGGTTGTGCACTTCACGTATGGCCGAAGGGCACATCTGATCCAGTCGGGAGGAAGAAAATTGCTCGGTCATATCGCAAAGACTCGCCACTCATCCCGCGCCAAAAGTGTCCTCTGCAATCTGTTGCAATTGCTTGAGATCCAGCTTACCGCTACCCAACAATGGCAACGAATCGACTTCTACGAAGCTATCGGGGGAAGGAACATAGATGTTGGGCATGCCCGATTCGGCAAGAGCGGTGCAGAGTTCATCTGGTGTTTTGGCTAACTTGGAATGGACAATCACTAACCGTTCTCCCTTTTTCGCATCTGGAACTGCGGTAACAGCAAGTGGAATGACTTCGTCATCATCATCCTGACCATCGCCGTCTGCCAACAATGCCCAAAGCGTCTCCTCGATCTTGATATGCGGTACCATTTCGCCACCTATTTTGGAGAAACGGCTCTCGCGACCGGTGATCCAAATGAAGCCGTCATCATCGATGCGTGCCACATCACCTGTCACATACCAACTATCTTGAATCACTTCGTTGGTGATGTCTGGCCGGTTCAAGTAACCTTTCATGACATTGGGTCCGTTCACCAACAGCATTCCAGACTCGCCACTGTTCAACGTCTCCCCCGATTCCAAATCAACGATCCGTGCGGTCACGCCCGGAATCGGTCGCCCCACACTTCCCTCTTTAAGCCCCTCCTCCGACTGATCCAATGCCCGGCTCGCGGGAATATTTACAGAGACCAACGGAGATAATTCCGTCGCTCCATAACCCTCGACGGGTCGCAGTTTAAATTTCTTCTCATACGCATCACACAAATCGGCGGGCAGTTTTTCAGCCCCAGCAACGATTAGGCTGAGTGTCGCGAAATCTTCCGGAGTACAACGGCGTAAATAGGAACGGAGAAATGTTGGAGTACCCATGAGCACGCTTCCACGGTGCTGGCGGCACAGCTTGCCAACCTGTTTGGACTCCAACGGATTCGAGTGGTAGACGCCTTTGACATTCATCGCCAAAGCACCCCACAGCGTAACGGTGTATCCAAAAGAATGAAAAAAGGGCAACACCCCTATCAAAACGTCCTCTGGCAAAAACTGAAAAACGGTTTCGATAGAATCGATGTTCGAGCGGATATTGCCATGTGTCAGCATGACCCCTTTAGGTTGGCCGGTCGATCCTGACGTAAAAATCACGGTAAGTACGTCGTTTTTCTGTAACTGATTTAAGCCTAGCCACCGCACGAGCATCGGCCCGGGTACGACATAACTCGCCAAGGCCCCCGCCAACTTATCACCCCAAGTCGGCTCGTCCTTGAGGTCCTCCAAATACACCAATTCGGCACTGATCCTTTCGGTTTCCAGTCCCATCTTTTGTAATCGTTCCACGAATTTACGGCTGGTCAATACATGCTGTATTCCACATTCCGCAATACAATGGTTGATCACATCAGCGCACACAGTATAGTTCAAATTCACCGAAACGCGCCGCATCATGGCAATCGCTGCGTTCGTGATCACAGCCGGTGCCAAAGGAGGCAGCAACACGCCAATATACCGCTCGTCCGCGGCTAAGATCTTACGTTGCAAAAGCCGCCAGACAATCCAAGTCCTCATCAAAAGCTGGCCGCCAGTCAGATCGGCACCCAGGGTGTCAGCAACTTTTGGTGCAAATTTTCTTTGCTTGCAACGACGTAGAAACGTGTTGGGCAAGAATTCGACGTTTCTCACTCGTTTTTTCACGGCTTCCGCCCCCAATTGCTGAACAGCTTGTCTAACCCGGTGCATGTCTACCGTACCGGTCAACGGCCGTCCAATGTGAATCGAGATTGGGTAAGGTAATCGGCGCGGCAACTTCCAAAAAAATCGTCCTCGCTCGAAGCTAAAGATACTGCCCCACAGCTCATCCAGGTAGACCGGAATGACGGGAACATTGGTCCCTTTGTGAATTTTTTCGGCTCCACGCTTAAACGACTGCATCTGGCCGGTCTGAGAAATTCGCCCTTCGGGAAAAACACAAACCAGACTTCCATCCTCCAAGAGCTGCCGAGTATCACGTAGGGTGCGTGCTAACGCTTTGGGCTTTGTCGGCAAAAGAATGACTTCCCACAAATTTCCCAGCCACTGCATCAGACCTCTTCGGAAGTTGCCAGCATAGACGACCATCCTGACCGGACGCACGCTCACCAACAGCAACAAAACGCCGTCGATCCAAGAGATGTGGTTCGGAAGAAGAAGTGCCCCGCCCTCAGCCGGTATGTTTTCCGCCCCATAAACCTTGATGCGATAGATAGTCTTGCTCAGTAGCCATACTAAAAACCTAAGAGAAGCCTGAGGAATCAAATAAACGATATAGGCCATTACGGGTAACGTCACCACACCGCAGCACAGGAAAATTTGCCGTGCCGACAACAGTGGCTTTGAGTCAACATTCATTCGGAGTACACCAAACACCATGGCAGCAACAAGAACACCAGAAAAAGTCACCAAGTTGGACGCTGCCAAAATAGAACCACGTGATGCTGGCGGACTTTCATGCTGCAAATAGGAAGAAAGTGGTACGTCAAACAGGCCAGCACTGGTACCAAGCATGAAGAGAAACAAGCAGGACCAGATAAAACCGACTGTCCAGTTCTGGTCGAGAGTCACCAGACTAGACTGAACCGTAAACAGAAGTACCGAACTGATGGCGATACCAGCAGCCCCAAGAGGAAGAATCCCGAGCTCGACTCTACCCGCAGACCAAATGCCAGCCAGGATACTGCCAACACCGACTCCCAGCACAAGGCAAAGCAAGAGCGGTGTCATCTGGCTCTGAGTGGTAGTACCTCCTTCTGCGGCAAATTGGTCGATGTTCATGTTGGCGAGTGACCCAATAGACCAAAAGAACATGATGCCCAGCGCAACCCGCATCAAGGCTCGATGCGATGCCAACAAGCGCAAGTCCTTCCACGTTTCGCCCACAGCGTTCCAGGGAAATCGACGTTTAGGGTTTGCAATAGGAAGCGGCTTGATCCCCAGACTAGTGATGCACCCAACAACGGCAATGCTTATGAGAACACACGCTACAGTACCGAGACTGCCAACACCTGCAGAAGTGGTCAAATCGCTAAGGATATTCCCCACTGCAGTCCCCATCACGGTGGCAACCACCGTCGCCAGCCCAATCAAACCGTTAGCACTGGAAATCCGGTGAGTCGGCAACATTTCGGGAATACTGCCCAATTTGGAAGGGCCAAACAACGCACTTTGAGAACCCATCATGGCCAGGACAACCATCAAGCCACTCAAACTGCCAACATAAATCGCTGTTGCGGCAAAGGCCATAAGAATGACTTCCCCGACCTTGCAATAGATGATCACGTTTCGCTTGCTGAAACGGTCTGCCAAATAACCGGCCGGCGCGGCGAGCAACAGATAGGGCAATACGAAACAAATCGTGCCCGCCATGAGCACCCAACCGAAGCTATCAGGGGGAACCAGCTGTTTGCCAAATCCAATGACAAGCCAACGCAATGCGTTGTCGTTCGCGGCGCCGAGGAACTGTGTCCAAAGAAGTCCTTGGAAGCTAAACGACAGCAAGCCTCCTTGCTCGTCCTCCGACGTATGGAGCTGCTGTTCGCGATCGCCTGTCGAATGTGAGTCTTCCAAGTTGACCATCTGACCTACGCTACATCCGTCTGATATTTTATGAGGCTGTATCGTGATCATCGTACGCCGGTCTTCGGTCGTACCGCACTTGTCACTGCCTCAAAAAAAACCTGGGGCTGAGGGGTAACCAATCTACAAAAATAATCAATGACCGAGATATGCTTCGATGCGATGAACTGTGACCTCAGCAGACACAGGATTATATAATAGATCGTCCCACAGACGGAATTCTATTCTGGTGACATAGGATGCTCAGAAATGGAGATTTTCTCAAAAAGGCCTCGAAGTTTGCAGTCCCTAAAAAGGGCGTCGAAATCCATATTGAGTCCATTGAGCGTGCGGTGTACAGTCTTTCTGCTGATGTGAATCCGAGTCAGAAAGGGGAAGGTACGTCATTAATCGTATTGTCGCATTCATCCTTGGAATCATCATCGGTGTGGTGGGACACCACGCTGCACTGAACCATCATGTCGTCCGGGCCGTGGATGGCGTGCATTTGATTCCCAAGATATCATCTGGCCTGACAGAAACTTATGTCGACATTCGTGATTTCAGCCTGACGGATTGGAACGATCACAAGACCTTAGCGGCAGCCATCATGCGTGCTGAGAAGCCTGACTTGTTGCGCAACTCGATGTCCACGTCGCTGCAATCGTCGATCGACGGAATGATGGATGTCTTGAGCGAATCGTGACAGCTGTGAGCTATCCACCGCCCATCATCGGAAGCATCTGACGGATCATCGTAATCGCTGCCGGGCCCACGAGCACCACAAAAATGCCCGGGAAAATGAAAAGCACCAGCGGAAAGATCAGCTTCACTGCCGTCTTGGCGGCTTTCTCTTCTGCCAACTGAGCTCGACGCGTTCGCATCGCATCACTTTGGACACGCAGTGCCTGGGCAATGCTAGATCCAAATTTGTCAGCCTGAATTAAAATTGAAGCTAAGCTGCGTAAATCATCGACATCGGTGCGGGATCCCAACTCGTGCAACACTTCATTTCGGCCTTTACCCATTTGCAACTGTAAATTGCACATCGCAAATTCACTCGCAATGACGCGGTAGGACTTCTGCATCTCTTCAGCGACTTTGCGCAGGGCTTGGTCCAAACCAAGGCCGGCTTCAACACATACCACCATCAGATCGAGCGCATCCGGTAATCCAAGAAAGATCTCTTGTTTTCGGCGGTGGATAAGAATGATCAAAACGATATCGGGCAGGTAGAACAAGAACCCGCCGGCAACCACGGTCACCATTAGTGTCTTTTGGCAAAATCCGGCCATGAACAGGGAAACCCCACCCCCAAGGATGATACCAGCAATCAAGCCAATCACTTTCATCCCCAGTAAAACACCTAGAGCATTTTCGTTGCGATAACCGGCGTAACTCAAACGGTTTCGCAGCTTTCCTTCCTCTTCTGCCGTCTTTGGCTGTAGCGGCTTCGCTAAGGTCGGTGCTTGCTGCAATACTTTCGCAACCGTTTTTTCCGTCTTGCCCCCTTCTGCCAAAAAGTCACTCGCCTTCCGGCGAGGCTCACGCAGTACATCTAGTCGCTCTTCGGCACGTGGCTTGTTCTTGGCCACAAGCTCTAGAACCATAAAGGTGACTGCGGCAACGCCACCGAAAACGGCGAAGGGCAACAGGGTCTGTAGATCAATTGCAGCGAGAAACATTGCAAGTTTCCCTAAACCTTGATGTTGATAATTTTGCGGATCACGAGAGCACCTACAATCTGTAACGCTACCGTCACGCCCAGCATCCAGCCGCCTAGAGGATCCGTGAAAAGGATTTGGATATAGTCGGGGTTGATATAGTAGATCGTGAGAAACAAAACAGGAGGCAACCCCAACAGGACAACGCCTGAAATTCGGCCCTCTCCTGTTAATGCCTGAATGGCACCCCAAATTCGGAATCGTTCGCGAATCAGCCGTCCTATCTTGTCCAAAATCTCTGCCAAGTCACCACCAGTTTGACGTTGAAGGATGACTGCCGTTGTGAAAAACCTCAGGTCAAGATTGGGAATGCGGTCCGACACAGAATCAAGTGCTTCTTCTAAAGGCACACCCAGGTTCTGTTCCTCGTAAACTCGACCAAATTCTGCCCCCATAGGAGCCGGCATTTCGTCGGCGACCAGCTTCATACCCGCCGCTAAACTGTGTCCAGCACGTAACGCACGGGCAATCAGTTCCAGCGCTTCCGGCAGCTGTTTTTGGAATGCAGCAAATCGGTGTTTGCGTCTAAAAAAGCAGGCGATGAAGGGCAGCAGACCAATGGTTAGTGCTGCCATGGGTGCCAGCAGTGGGTGTAACCCCGCCACGATCATGACAATACCACCAGCAGCCATCAGGCCCATCATGATCAATACGAAATGAGCCGGCTTTATGTTAACGTCCGCCTGATCCAAAAACTTTCGCAAGTTGAGGAAACGAGAAACGAATGTTTCAAGCAAACTTATTTTGTCATGGTTTAAGGCGTGTGCCAATAAATCTGCTTCCTTGCGTTTGCCTGCTTTCTTGGCCACGTTTCCAGTATTGGTAAGCACTTCCAGACGGTCCTCGACCGGAGTGTCCCCCACACCTCGAAACATGAAGGCAATGCCACCAACCAATGCGGCGACGCCAATGAAAGCGGTGACAACAACAATTGTAATAACCATGAATAGCCGTCTCGATCTAATGTCTCAACGCTAGTGTCACGCTTGCAGGTCGTGTTTTACTCTTTTGATTCGTGTCACAAATTTACCGAACACTATGGCTGGTTCTTTCACATTGCATCCGTGATCGTCTGGTATCACCGTCCAACGATCAAACTATTCATCAACAAGCATCGTACGTTCACGGAATGCACTGGCCGGCAATCGCACGCCAGCCTGCTCTAACCTATCCATAAAGGTTGGGCGAATTCCTGTTGACACAAACTCACCGATACAGCGCCCTGTTTCGTCAATTCCCGTCTGGTTGTAGCGGAAGATATCTTGCATCACTACCGTATCCTGCTCCATCCCGACGACTTCGGTGATGTGAGTGATACGCCGCACACCACCTTGCAATCGATTGGCCTGGATGATTAAATCCACCGCACTGGCAATCTGTTGCCGCATCGCCTTCATAGGCAATTCGAATCCGGTCATCATGATCATCGTTTCGATACGAGCCACTCCGTCACGCGGCGTATTGGCATGGATGGTGGTCAATGAACCTTCGTGACCCGTATTCATGGCCTGCAACATATCGAGTGTTTCTGGTCCACGACACTCACCGATGATAATACGTTCCGGTCGCATTCGAAGTGAGTTTTTGACAAGGTCGGTGGCCGATATGGCACCCTTGCCTTCGATGTTCGGTGGACGAGTTTCCAAACGAACAACGTGTTCCTGTTGCAGCTGCAATTCTGCCGCATCTTCAATAGTGACGATACGATCGCTATTGCTAATGAAACTAGATAACGTGTTCAACAACGTCGTTTTACCAGAGCCTGTTCCTCCAGAAATAATCATGTTCAGACGAGCCTTGATGCCGGCTTCCAACAACATGACCATCTCTGGCGTAAAAGCCTTAAAATTCAACAGATCTTCTAATTGGAGCGGGTTCGATCCAAATCGACGTATGGAGACAGCCGCGCCGTCCAATGCCAAAGGTGGAATAATGGCATTCACCCGTGAACCGTCCGGCAAGCGAGCGTCCACCATCGGGCACACTTCGTCAATACGACGACCTACCTTGGACACAATCCGGTCGATAATCTGGAGCAAGTGATTGTTGTCACGAAAATTGACGTTGGTCCTTTCCATTTTTCCGCGACGTTCGACGTAAATCTGTTTAGGACCGTTGATCAAAATATCGCTGATGGTTGAATCCTTCAGCAACAGTTCTAGAGGACCGAGCCCAAATGTTTCGTCTAAGACTTCTTCGATAAGTTTTTCGCGTTCGCTGCGGTTCAGCAGCATGTCCTCAGAATCGCAAAGGTGCTCAACGACCAGGCGAATCTCACGCCGGAGTACATCACCTTCCAATTCACCAACACGAGTCAAATCCAACTTATCCACGAGCTTCGTGTGGATCTTCCGCTTGAGATTTTCAAAATCGGCTTCTTTGTCAGCACTCGTGTTGCGGATGGAGGAGGCTAGGGCATTCATTTCAACGTGTCACTCTACGCCTGCATGTGTAAAAAGACATCGGTTTTCACCGTCCGTTAAAGACGACATGACGCCATTCAACGGCATGACAGAAGTCATATACATTCCAACCATAGCTCACGGAACGCAGCCAAGGAGCGCGTAATCCCCTACAGAATTGACAGAACGGATAGACCGCAGCCAAGCCACCGGTTAGACCACTTATGCGTATTGTGGCGGAAGCTTAGCGAGATGACGCTAGCTTTTTCTTGCGTAAGAATCGCAACCAACCATTCGACTGCGTGGTGTCCACCATTCCGGATCCAGAATAGGCGTTGCCACTGATCGCGTCACTCAGCATCCGAAAAGATTGTGTGATGCCAGCTTTAGGCGCCTGATCGACTAAGGGGACGCCGTTATTCCGCACGTCGACCATCAAACGATAGTCGTTCGGCAATTGCCAGAATACATCGCACCCCACAGTTTCCTGGGCCTTTTTTAGACTGATGTGGTTGTCCAACCCAACACGATTAACAACTACTTTCAGCTTATCCTTGATGCCTTCTTCTACTCCAAAGGACGTCATCAGCCGAACGACGTTTCGTAAACAAGGTAAGTCAAGTTGCGTTACCAACAACACGTGATTGGCCGCCTTGATCGCTGCCATGTCCGTGCCATTGAACCCTTTGGATAAATCAAAGATGAGATGAGAAAAAGTTGCTTTGAGCAAACCAATCACTTTTTGCAAGCCGTCGACGGTTACCAATTCGGTATCTTGTAATTGGACCGGTCGTGGCAATAAGTATAGGCCCGATGAATGCTTCGTCAACGACTTTTTCAGCAGCGCAAAGTCCAGCCGAGATATATTTTGAACAACATCGACCAGCGTATACTCGGGGATGGTATCCAAAAACACGTCCGCGTCACCAAGCGACATATCGAGATCGATCAGCACCACAGAATTGTTGGGATCTTCGGCAAGCGCACATCCTAGATTGACCGCAGTGCTCGTCGTACCGACTCCTCCCATCGCACCCGCAACGGCAATGGACGTGCAGCCGCCTGCACCATTCTGACCACGACCGTACTTCTGCTCACTGACCCTGTGAAGTGCGTTGACAACATCTTGGATCTGAACCGGCTGAGTCAGGAATTCGACAGCACCCCCACGCATCGCTCGAAGTATCGTGTCGCCCTCGCTGGTGGTGCTGACAATCAGCACACTGCATTCAGGAGACTTACGACCCAGCTCCTCAACAAGCCTCAACGCCTTGTCGATTTCCTTATCCATTACAATGACACCGATGTCCGAATTGGTCTGATCAATCACATCGGCAAAGAATTCATAGCGCGAACACTCCGCCTCTAACCATATCGTATCCATGCCAAGAAGCATGTTCTTGATCGTCTCTCGGGACGTATCGTCGGGATCGACAAGGGCAAGACGAAGAACTTTACTCATAGGGGCACCGTTGACCGACAATTCAAAAACAATGGTTCGAGAGACAATGTTCCGATTTATTCATGTAGCTCATAACCTACAGGTCCGATCAACGTCGGCGTAAAAGTTGACTGTCTGACAGCACGACTTCTTGTAGGTGGGGTAGCTTTGTGCTGCGTTTGCGGATTGGGTGTCGCGGGAGGTCCCGTGGCAGCCAACGTGTTGTCGCCCGAAACTGCTGGAGGCAGCGACGCCAACGGGTCGAGCGATGGCTCGGCAGGGGGAGTGGGTTCCTGCTGAGATGGTACATTAGATGGCAGAGCTGGTTGAATCGGTACGTTGACGATCGGAGCAACGTGATCGTAGGGCAACTGAGTCTGCTGTTCAATCAACGGTGCCTCGGCAGGCACACTAGGACTTCCCTGACAGGAAACACAGGACCCGCCATGGCAACACTTAGGTACTTCCAAATAACCTTTTCCGTACAATTCACAGTCGCTCGGAGAAGTGGTTCTTTGCCCGGGCCCGCACGGAGGCACTTGATCAGAATCCATTGCATCCACGATTTCTGG
>JAKVBZ010000169.1 GCA_022448645.1 Pirellulaceae bacterium | reverse complement strand
TGGATTGGTTAACGGCTCGTACGGCCTTGAATCCTGCCGTTTCAGACCACGCTCGCACCTCTTTCTCCTCATGAGTATGCGCATATTTCGGCGATAAATTGTCAACATCGCAGAGAACACGTTGCATAAACGTCCCATCACGGCGAGGACTCGCACGTGGGACAAACGAGAATCTCAAGAAAGTCTTTTTTCATCACACATCACCTTTGTGGACACAAGGCCTTTATCTTACCAAGCAATGCCAGTGTACTTTCCTCGAGTGTGGTCTACATCGGAAATTCCCACCAAGTCGACGACCATGATGTTTTTATCCAACCATGTATGCACGTGATCGGCTGTCACCGACGCATGGTTTATCAAAATCAATTCACATGACGCAAGTTCATCGCAGGTAGCTACCAGCCATTTTTCTAAGTGACCAAGTGCGTTGTGAACACTATCTTTATTACTCCCGATCAGTCTTTCTGGCTGAACACCCTCATCATAAATCTTTAACGGTATTCCCTCACCGATCAGTCGTTTGGCAACGTCAACATAAGGACTTTCACGCATGTCATCTGTATTGCTTTTAAATGCCAGCCCTACGAGTCCTACCTGCTGTGGCGCTACTGCCAAAATACGATCGACAAGTCGTTCTACCTGCAATCGATTACTGCTTAACACAGAGTTGAGCATAGGCACGTCGACAGAAAGTTCAGTAGATCGACGCAGCATGGCTCGTAAATCCTTGGGAAGACACGATCCACCGAAAGCAAATCCTGGACGCAGATATCGAGAGCTGATATTTAGCTTGCGATCCGCACAAAACACGTCCGCCACGATCCGTGCATCAATGTCCAATTCTTTTGCAATAGCGCCAATTTCATTGGCGAAAGTGATTTTCACTGCATGGAACAGGTTGTCGCAATACTTGACCAGTTCTGCTTCGGCCAATTGCAGACGAAATCGAGGAGCCTGACAGTTCTTGTAGAGAGCCAGCAGTCGATCGGCAGTACGTTCGGTCAATTCACCAACAACGATTTTCGGTGGGTCATCAAAATCGTTTACCGCAGATCCCTCGCGTAAAAATTCCGGGTGATAGACGACATGGATATCACGTCCCACCGACATACCACTGGCGTTTTCCAATACGGGTACCAGTTTGTTTTGCGTCGTACCAGGAAGAACCGTACTGCGAATCACAATTAAGGGTTTCGTTTTTACTTTGCGCAAGGCCTTACCGATGTCTTGTATTGCCCTACTCAGAAAATCCAAATTGATCACTCCATCCTGCCGAGAAGGTGTGCCCACACATAACCAGAGCATTTCCGAGTCATGAATTCCCTCTGCCGGATCGATCGTAGCCCGCAGGCGACCCGCCGCGTGACCTGCTGAGATCAGTGCGGCCACCTGAGGTTCCTGAATGGGCGTTCGACCTTGCGACAAGTCGTCAATTTTGCTGCGGACTGGGTCGATTCCCACAACTTGATGGCCATCTCGAAGCAGGCAAGCCAGCGAAACGACACCTACATAACCAGTACCAAAAATTGAAACTTTCAAGTTACTTCCGTATTTTTAAAGGCCCAGGAAACTTCCACCATTCTCTCAACAGATCGCTGCGGACCGTACAGTGTCAAATCGCAATCATGATCCTGTTGAGATTTTTTCCAAAACGTATGATTGGGTCTCCTCAAGTGAGTAAGAAAAAGGGCAGTCGAAAACGTCGTACTCGGCGGCTACTGGTCTCGTTCGATCTTAGTGATCGACGAAACACAAAGAGGCCTTCGAGCGTTTGTTGACCATCGATAAAAACCTTTAGGAACTCTGTGACTTTTCATTCGACCTTCCGCCAAGCTGTAGACTGAGTATTCGCTAGAAACGCAAACAATCCAAAGATTGAACCGGCATTTGCGGTCACAAAATAAAATGGGAGTGCCGTCATGCTAGAGATCACCGGCAGGTACCAGTTGAGCTGATTGGCCAAAAGACCCCAAACGGCTGTAAGGTAGAACGTGACTTGCAGCGCCAAGAAATAGCTAAACCAAACGGATCCTCCTGTCCGGACCACAGTCACGTTGGAAATGAGCAGAGCCAACAAAAACCAGGGAACCAACACCGGCATCACCGAATGAGACCAATAAATCCAAAATCGGATAAACGGCCGGGGAAAAAACATCCGAGGAAACCTGACAAAATTTTGATACTTACCCGATTGACTACGGATCTTTTGGCGAAAAAACTGCCGTGTCTGACGCAAAACATTCCCTCGGGCAATTGCTTCCGCTTCAAAAATCACCCGCTTTCCCTTGAGGATGATTCCCAGAGGTACAGCCACGTCGTCGTTAATCGTGTTGTTCACGGGAGGCAGATACCACTCTCGCCTAACTGCATAGATCGTACCGTCGCACATACAGATGGTGGAAAGTCGACTTTCGATCGACTGCAAGAATCGTTGGAACCGCCAGTAAAATCGAGTACCTAACCCCAATCCTGTTTTTTCGAGATTGTATAAGTGATTTCCCGTAACCGCACCAATCTCCCGATCTGCAAAATGACGCGTCAGTTTGTGAATGACGTCTCGATCAAAAAGTTCGGAGATATCAGAGAAAACACAGATTTCTCCCGTCGCTTCGGCCACCAAACGATTCACAACCGACATTTTTCCCCCTCGATTCTGGTAGGAAAAAAATCGTATGCCGCGCGACACGAAAGACTCCGCAATCTGATTGGTATGATCCTTCGAAGCGTCGGATCCAATAAGGATTTCTAATTTCTCGACAGGGTATTCGAGTCCGAGGCAGTTCTCCAACTTTGCGGCTAGGCAATCTTGCTCGTTATAGGCAGCCAGGATGATCGAGACGCTCGGCTGATAAGAATCATCCAGCCGACTCGCCGGATCAACCACAAAAGGACGAATCAACAAAAGAAGAAGTGGATAGATAAAGTAAGGATAAGTTACTGCTACTACCGCAATCCAGAAGATCCACATCGACACCACAAGCACGTACAACTCCTCACTCACTAAACATTTAATCTTGCGACCGTGAATTACTTTCGCCGTCCAAAACTTCAAAAGTGTGAGGTGAACATCTGACTGTCCCCATCCACTCTCTCAAGTATGTTCAGGTCGATAGACGGCTTTCAAATCCGACAATCACCCACTTCTAGGATCACACCATCAATTTTTCAATGACGTAACAACCAGTTTCCCGTAATGCCTATCCACGATGCCTATCCACCATTCATTGTACCATCGCCATCGAGAACATTGGAAAATTAAACAGCTATGCTCATAGTGAAACATTGAACTGGCAAAGGCCAAAGCACAAGTTGGATGCTATCCTAGCAACTTGCTAATTCAAATTCATATATCTCTCACTAACACCTGCTAGTTTGCTCTCCCCCAAGGATGACCCAGATAACGGCGGTTATCGCTAACAACTGCAATTTTTGTGCTGCTCGATGACCTTCACTTATTTGCATGTCCATTAGACGATAGCCTCGTCTCACATCACCAGTCTTTAAAGAATAAGCAGAAGATCTCAATGATAAGATGAGAATCAGTACGCCCTCGTAGCATCGTCGACGGCAGTGTAGATAAGCGAGTTCCCCAATGAGGTTCATCGGGTAGGTATCACATCAGAATGTCGTGCACAACGTGTGCCTCTTCGACGCCTGTCAATCGTTCACGCAGTCCATTGCGTATGGCATAGAGTTCCTCGTGGTGCATGCCCAACTGGTGCAAGATCGTGGCATGCCAATCCGGAACGGTGATCTTGTTTTCGGTGGCCGCGAAGCCAAGTTCATCGGTCGAACCGTACGTGATTCCTCCTTTGACTCCACCACCCGCCATCCAGGTAACCATGGCGTTCTTATTATGGTCTCGCCCTGCTTTCATAACGTCTCTGTCCTCCGGCAACTGGGAAATCGGTAGCCGGCCAAACTCGCCGCCCCAGACGACCAACGTGCTGTCGAGCAATCCACGTTGCTTGAGATCTTTTAGCAGCGCGGCAATCGGTTGATCCGTTTTCAAGCAAGCGTCCTTCAAGCCGGGTCCCAGATTCGTATGGTTATCCCAGATTTGTCTTTCAATAAACAACTGGACAAACCGTACGCCACGTTCCACCAAGCGGCGCGCGTATAGGCAACGCTTTCCGTACGAATCGGTTACCTCCTGGCCAATCCCGTACATATCGAGCGTGTTCTGCGTTTCATCAGAACAATCGAGCGCATCAGTCACCTCCAACTGCATCCGTGCAGCCAGCTCGTAACTCGCGATGCGCGCACCTAACTGGGGATGCTGCGGGCGGGTGGTCTGATGAATCTGGTCGAGTCGCGACACCAAGTCGCGCTCTAGGCTCCCGACCCACGACGGTTCGTCGAAATCACGTTCCAGATTGAGCACCGGTAAACCTGTCGCACGAAACCGGGTGCCCTGAAAAATCGGCGGAAGGAATCCAGCCTGCCAGTTCTGAGTTTTGTTCACCGGCAACCCGGCCGGATCATCCAGCACGATGTAGGCAGGCAGGTTCTGGTTCTCCGTTCCCAAAGCGTATGCCACCCAAGCACCCAACGACGGCAGGCCCGACATCTCGCGCCCGCTGTGAATTTTGAATAGCGCTGGCTCATGTGTCAGATTGGTGGTATGCATCGACCGAATCAGCGCGATATCGTCCACACAGTCAGCGGTATACGGTAACACGTCCGAAACCCACATGCCACATTCACCCCGCTGCCGGAACTTGTACCAGCTGCGGGTCAACGCTCCGGCGCCCCTGGGATTTTCGACCTCACCGGCGATCTGATCAAAATAAGTTTGACCGTGTCTGCGAGCTAGCTCCGGTTTCGGATCGAACAGATCCATCTGGCTAGGTCCGCCGTTCATGAACAGCTGGATCACCGCCTGAGCCGGCGCTTCCACGTGGGACTTTCGTGGCTTCAAGTCTTGAGGTTCTGAGCCAACTTCCTCCGCGACGATTGCGTTCAGATCACGCCCAAACAAATCCTGAGAAAAGATCGACGCCAGCGCCGCCCCCATCATGCCTTGGGAAAGGCTGTCAAAAAAGTTACGACGGGAAAACGTCGCAACAGGTGATACAGCACTGGTCCCACGAGCCGAAGCCTGGTGCTCGACGCGCGGTGGTCGGTATCCATCAACACCCTGGTTCGTGCCTGCATCTTGCACCCTGCATCCAGCATGCAATCCTGAACGCCGCTTGCGTAACGCTCGACATTGATGGTTCGCTTGGTTCATTCAATCTCAATCAATATACAGGAACGCTGCTGAACTTAGGACAGCATGACAGATAGTCTGATATGCTCGTCGTGTCGATTTTCGCTCTAGCTCCACACGTTTTTCTACCTGGGGGGAAGAGACCTCATGACGCAACCACTTCTCTCGGATACGTTCCAGCACCTCGAGCAAGGTATGTCGTTCGTCGTCGATCGGCGCTCGTCCGACCGTGACCAGGAATAATTGATCGATACGATCGTGATCCTCTTCACCCCTCTCCAACAGAATTCGATCCGCCAGTGCCAGGCTCAACTCATAAACAGTCTTGTTGTTCATCAATTGCAGCGCCTGGGGTGCAACGATCGATTCAGTACGATCTACGCAGTTGGGGCTCATTGCCGGGCGATCGAAGTTGTCCAGGATCGTCAACCGTTGGCTACGACGTTTCTCGATGTAAATGCTACGTCGCTGTCCCGACGCCTTGGCTAGCGCGACCACCAGTCCGTCATCCCGCACGTCAATGTCATCTGGCGGGCCGAAAGGGGTCAAATCCAGCTGTCCGGCCACGGCCAACAACGAATCCCGTAAGACTTCCGCCTCCATACGCCTCAATGGCATGTGTGATAGCAAACGGTTGTTGGGATCGAGTCGTCGTTGCCTATCGGTCGTTTCCGATGAACGGCGATAGGTGGCCGAGGTCATCATCAACCGGTGCATATGATTG
>JAKVBZ010000168.1 GCA_022448645.1 Pirellulaceae bacterium | reverse complement strand
TGGGAACTTCTAATTCGACGCTTGCCTGCTGTTCCGATGACAGACGCGGTCCGATATGGATGCGAAACATGCCATGTTTGCCCGTGTAAGGTAACAACGCCCTCGGTGCCGTTTCGCCAGAAGACCAAGGATGGGTGATCGTGAGAGCATGACGACGTGGGTTGGCACGCAGCGTCTCGTAGGACCCCGCGTCAGCAATCAACCGATCGTGATCCGCTCGCGGCCAATTGTGGAGCGGACCTGTAAAGAAGTTGAATAAATAGATCGCGTCGGCACCACGGTGGAGACCACTCGTTATGATGCCACGCATCTCTTCATGGGTCATGGTGCGTCGGCCACTGGCCCCCGAATCAATACCGTCTTCTAAATGGACAGCAATCTCAACTTTGGAATCGTGCAGCAGCCCTTGCCAAGTCTCTACGGGAATGTCGCTATTGGTAGAAAACCAAAAGGAGCCAACAATGATCAGATCTATCAGATCGGCACGTGCCCAAGCGATTGCATCTAGACCATGGCGACGAGCTGTCCAGGGGTTACCAGGTACTCGCACGGCTAGTTTTACGGGATGCCCTAAACGTTTCGCTGCAGCATCTGTCGCCGCACGAGCCTCGTGCAGGAACTTCAACATCAATTTCGTGCCGTGTTGCTCACGCCCATTGCGAAAGTAGAGCCAAAACCTTTGAAAGTCGAGCTCCAGACCGTCGATGTCATAGCGACGACAGACTTCGCCAATCAATTGCTGATAATGCCTGCGCACCTCGGGCTGTTCGTAGTCGAGTCCATACCCCGACGTGAGGCGCCACTCAGGATGCGACTTCCAAAGCCCATTATGGCTTGGATGATCCGGTAGACTCGCTGAATGCCCGTCGTTCATCCTGAGCGATATCCAAGCTCTAACCTGATGATGCCTGGCGCGAGCTAACATCTTTTCGGCATAGTCACAACCCATTTCGTTGAGCTCGTACATGTTGATGTACATCTGCGATTCGTTCGCATCTGGGCCAGCAATGCGAGCAGCGGGAATACCCGAGAAAAAAGGCTGCTCGACCCCGGCAGATGGATCGTATCCATCCCAAAAAGCTTCCCAAACTTGACTGCGGTAGTTTGTCCGTTGCGCATTCACGTTGACGAACAAATCCGTGATACCGGCAGTGGCGTGGTCGTCAACAAACTTTTCGATCGTTTCTGGAACGTTCGGCCCGAACGTTCCCACAAAGAACTCGGTACAGTCGAGATTGTAGATCACCCGTCCACGCTGTTCGCCAGCCTGGATGGTGGCCGAGATAAAGTGAAGGATTGCCAAGAGTAGTATTGGAAGCTGTAACGGCCGTTTAGCCTTGTACGTAAACATCATGTCCATTGCGAGTCTCGAGTCAATTTGGCGTCATGGTGATTCATTTGAAATATGTTTCTAGTATACCTACGAACAGCGTTATCATGCCCGGGCCTCCTAATCTGATAATGGCTAGAATTGGACCTTCACCAGTGGACGGCTGAGCATCGCGGCAACCATGGACACGATGAAGAATGTCGCCCACCAGGGCACCGCCACTCCCAACACGGTTGTCTGACGTCGAGGGTAATGTACTACGATGGCCTGCAAAGGGGAGTTTCGGGAAAAACCAGGCTCGCCAGGGTGCAACACCTGGTCCCACCAAACCGCACCGGGACGGCGATAATCTGTGGCACCCAATTGGTCTTTTTCAGGCACCACATTGACGTGTTTCGTGAACGACTCTTGGCCTTGCTGCCACTGCAATGTCGCCAGTCCAGGCTCGTCGACGTGAAACCGCCAGTAGAGCGAACACTCTCGTTCGTCACGCAAAGCCTTTGTCTCCAAGTGAATCCCTCCGCTGCCAGACAACACTAACTCCTGGTGAGTCGACCAGCTTTTGTCGTCGAGTTGCACTTCGACGATAGCTGATTCCCCAGGACACAGCGGGCGAAACTCGTACCAGCGAGCCAACTGAACCATCCCTAGTACTAGCGGCACGATCATCACTAACACGGGTGGTACGCCATACCACAAGCGCAACGTGGCATAGCCCAACAGCCGCCAGAAACTGCGAAACATTGTCCTCAAGTCATCTTTAAAGAGCTTAATCGCTAACACCTGGGCACGACTTTGGTCCGCAACTTGCTTTAAAGCACCCTGTGCCGACGTCCAGCGAAAGACGATCGCCATGCCGATGCCAGCCAGGATGGACAGAAATAGCAAAGGCCAAACGGAGGTCCAACCCGACATGGCGACCAACACGAAATCAGCAACACTGGTACACAGACGATTAATGACGTTCATGGATCGCTATTCGAGGTATCCCAATCCACGGAGTTGCTGTTCAGCCTGCTGTTGATCCAGATCATCCTGTGAGGTCCCTTCCACCGCACGTTCCAAAAGATGTTGGACAAACTCTTCTGTCGAAGAATATCCTTTTTGCCCGGCAGCCTCCGTTAACTTTTCGTAAAGCTGCTTGTCGACTTTCACACTCTTGCGCCCAGAAAACATTCTTAGCTCCGTAATGCAAACAAATCGTGGCCGGTCATTTGTGAGGGTTTGGCAATTCCAAAGAGACTCAGGATTGTAGGAGCGATGTCTGTTAGATGCGGTTGATTGCTCACGATCTTACGATTCGAAAAAATCATTCCCGCCACCAAATCGGCGGAAATCAAGTGGGTACCGCTCCAACGGTCCAGGTTATCACCTAGGACTTCTCGTGTCATAGTCCCCAAAATCGTATCCCAGCTCGCCCGATAACCATCTCGGTAACCTAAGATGCAGTCCGGAGCCACGCGTGGGTCGGCACCGGGATAGAGGTCCTCGGTGAAATCGACCCGATCCATTACCGCTGATCCATCGACGTCACGAACTTCCAGTAGCTCCTCACGGATTTCTTCAAGTAATCGAGAGCGATCCGAATCCTTAACCGTCCCGTTTGATTCTCGACCAGCCAAATTAAGATACAACGCATTCATCCCGAGTCCATAGGCTTGAGTGCCCGCCCAGTCTGTATCGCGTAACAGATCCGCATTTTTCCCGCGACGCTGCCGCAACAGCTGAATGTACCCCTTTTCCCGCAACCAGGAATTCAGATTGAATCCTCGCCGAAAGCTCGTAAAGCCATGATCCGAAAAAACGATCAACGTATCGTCGTCACCAAGCGTGTCTAGTGTTTCGCCGACCAGTTGGTCGGTCTTGATGTACAGTTCGTCGACCACCGACGCGAAACGGTCACCCTGTTCCTCCAGGCGGCCTGGATGCTGCGGATCACGGTCACGCCAAAACATGTGTTGGACCAAATCGGTGGCACCAAAGTAAAAGAAAAGGCATCCGCTTTTGTGCCGCGCCAGGGCGTCGCGATACTGAACGATTCGTTCGTGCATGCCAAGATCGACTTGTTGCAAGAACTCCTCCTCACTCAACGCACCATGACTGAGCGCTTTGGTATCTTCGGGGATACCTAGCGTGGCGAAGCGGCCGTGTTTTTCTGCCAACTGACAAGCAAAATCAGCCGGCGTGCTGATCGGAAAAATTGGCTCGAGCGGGTCGATATTGATGGGGCTGACGTACAGTTCTAATTGGGGATGCACCTGAGCCAGGTACATTTGGACCATTCCACGCATGATGGTGGGAGCACCGGCCGCATTCAACACGGAGGCACCTGGAATTCCACTATGGAAATCAACCGGCACCCAATCACTCCATTCACCTTCGTTCAAAAGTACCAGGTTCCCAGAAACTTCAATCTTTGCCACTGGTGCCTGAGGATCACGCACTACATGGAGGGTCGCGGCCAAAACCTCGGTGCGTCCACGCCCGTCCACCTTTTTGATCAGATTCGGCGGCCCTTCCAACTTGACTTGGCAACGATGATTCCGCATTGCGAGATAGGTAAAACGGCCGCCCCCCACACGCTGTCCACGAAAGGATGTGCTGGCAGTAAACTTCGTGAACTCTCCATAGCCGCCTAGCAGATCGGGAGTGCCCATGCCACTGATCGCTTGCAAACGACCACGCCCCTTGGAAGTCTGGCCCACAGGAAAGTTCGCGGGCAGATAGTAGACATCCGCATCAACGCCATGTTCCACCAAATAGTCCCAAAAAGCTTTCCCTTGTCGCAATAGCTTTGTTTCGCCTCCCACCAGCGGTAAAGTCCATTGCCCCAGCGACAATGCCCACTGGCTCTCTGGCCGTTCGGCTCGCGCTGTGGAAAAGAATGGTTCGATGCCAGACTGACCGCGAGGCTGTACGTCACGATGAATAAAATCGAAAATCTGATGGACGCTTGGCAAAGCCCCACTGATGATACTGGAAAACGCCACCGGAGTATGAGGCGGCGTCACTGTCCCAATCTTGGTAAACGAACCTTGTTGGGCCAGGCGAGAATAATTCGGCAGACGGCCTTGCTCCATGAGGGATCGAGCGATCCGCGGATCCATTCCGTCAAAGGCCAGCAAGACCAGGCGGGAAGAGACTTGGCGTGGATCGGTAGCGGGACCACACGAGGTCAGCAAGGAGGCTCCTGCTCCAGCCGAGGTCAACTTTACGAAGTCTCGTCGTTGCATAACAAGGAATGTCCGTCCATGTAACCCGGCGTGTCAACTCCTAACAAGTCAAGCACGGTGGGCGCCAAATCAATAATGTTGGACTCTTCGCTCTTCAAGGGCCAATTGCTGAAAAGTATCCCAGGCACAAGCTCGGGATGGATGCAGTGGTCGCCACTCCACGCTTTCGTATTGTCGGAGAACACGTGCTGTCCACACTTGCCAATCGCCGCATCCCAACTCACTCGGTATCCCACATTGTATCCAATGATCACATCTGGCGCTTCACGCACATAAGGTCCTTGATAGACATCGTGGCTGTCGACTGCCTCGTGAATCGCCACTTCATCCGTTTGAGGGTCGACCAACCCCGTTAATTGTTCACAAAGCTGTTTCGCCAGCCGTCGTGACGGTTCGCCCGGGGGGACAGTCCCCTGCGCTTCGCGTCCTTCCTGGTTGATCACAATGCCCGCCAGGCCCAGCGCGAAAGCCTGCGTGCGACTCCAATCCACGTCGGCCAAATAAGTTTTTTCCGAGCTGGCCCGGTCCTTCTTCAATTTCAGATATCCGTTGTCGCGCAGCCAAGCGTTTAGATCGACTCCGCGTCGAAACGACTTGAATCCATGGTCGGACATCACGAACAGAGCCGATTGGTCATCGATCGCTTGGACGGTGCGACCTACCAGTTCGTCCATGCGCACATACATGCGACGAATCGTGTCACGGTGATCAGCAATCGTTTGTTCATCGTCACCGCGAGCAGGATGATGATCCTCCTGAAAACGCCAGAACATGTGTTGAATGCGATCCGGTGCATCAAATACGCAGGCCACCACGCCACGTCGGACGCTGTCGAGCGCGTCAAAGAACATTTCCTTGCGTTCGTCATCAATGTTGTATGCTTGCTGGAGGAAGGCTTCTTCACTCAATACTCCGTCAGACAGCGACCAAGTGTCTTCGGCCAGTCCCAGTGTCGCATAGGGCCCCATTTTCTTGGCCAAGTACACCGAATACACGCTGGGATAAGAGATCGGCATCACCGGTTTGTCTGGGTCGATGTGAATGGGTGTACAATACATTTCGAAGGGAGCTTCGAAGCGTTTCAAATAGAAACGGCAGACTCCTCGAGCCCGGATGCCAGGCGCCAGTGGAAAAGACAGCTTGACCCAATCGGTGTACTGGTTCGGTACGAGTGGCACTTGTTGACCATCTACGTGCAACCAAATGCGGTCTTGACGGCGAGTGATTCTCAGCGGCAACCGGACGGTAGCGGCATCGCGACGCAAAGGATTCTCAGGCCCTGGCAGTGAGCCACTCAACTGGTCTCCTTGTCGCTCGACAAGAATCCGTTCGCCACCAACATCACCTTCGACGGTCAGGTCTTGGTGCTCTTCTTCGCTAAAGCAAGCAAACATACCCTGTGTGCCCCTCAGGTC
>JAKVBZ010000167.1 GCA_022448645.1 Pirellulaceae bacterium | reverse complement strand
GCCAGGCGCTTGTCCGCTCAGGCCGGTTGTATTTCCAATGAACGCGCAGTTGGTCAGGATCGGGTTACTACCGGCGTGGTTCATCAGGCCTCCGCACGTATTCTGAGCGGAGTTTTCTTGAAAAGTGCAGTCCACGATCTCTGGGTTGCTCTGGAAGTTGTACATACCACCAGCCCAAGTGTCGGCGTGATTTCTAACAAACGTGCATTGACTCAGATTCATCAATTCGCTGTTGTTGTACATACCGCCACCAAACTTGCCGCATGAGTTCTCTTCGAACGTGCAGTTATTCAGTGTTAGGCGGCTTTCTACGTTGTTCGCCATCCCGCCGCCGTAGTCATCCGCAGTGTTTTCGATGAAGGTGCAGTGGCTGAGTTCTGTATTGCCGTCATGCGTGTACATTCCACCGCCAAGCTCCGCAGTGTTGTTTGAAAAAACACAGTGCTCAAGTGTCGTACGGCTGTTTTGGTTAATCATTCCACCGCCATGAACAGCTGAGTTGTTCGTGATGGTGCAATATTTCACCGTGGGGTTGCCATCGAAAATAGCTATGCCGCCTCCAGAAGAGGACATGCCGTTACGAACGGTAAACCCTTCCAGTAGCGCTGACTCAGGTTCGCCGCTTTGAAAGATGATGCAACGCCGTGTTTGTTCGCCATCGATTATGGTGACTTCTGCGCCTTGATCAGACCGAACCGTGATGGACTTGCCAAGAAAGTCGACCACGTTCCTTCTGTCGTCGGTATAGACGCCCGGAGCGACGCGGATTTCATCGCCATCAGAGGAATAGTCGATTGCCGCTTGTATTGAGGAGAAGTCAGCTTTCCCGTCATCGTCAACTGTAATGACTTCGGCGAACGTGGTAGCAAGTGGAAGGAGGGTAAAAAGTGTAGTAGTGCGAACCACGGAGACGCGAGTCATGAGACCCCTGAGGCGTGAACAAGTAGGCATCAGAGGAGTTTTGTTTTCGTTGTGCAGATGCATGGAGAAATCCTATCCAATAGTCTTTTTAAGTTTATGCGTGCGTCATTTGCGATGCACGCGCTTTGTTTCTTCGTTTTGTTTTTGCGGAACTTTATGGCGGCTCTGTTCAGTCATAGATCATGATTGAACCGATACTTGAGGAGTAGTTTGTGCAAATGCCCGTCCAAGATTCGCCTTCCCAATGACGGGGAAATCCTGATCCGCTGCAGTTCATTAACTCCTTGTCGCAGTCGAACAAGTTGTCGGGAACCATCCCACCGTTCTCCTGACAGTGGTAATCAGATGGATAGAAATTCTTGACGTAAGACATGTGGTTGTCTGCAAAGCAGACATTTCCTTCCCATGCTCGATCGCTCCCGTGCAAAAGAAGAGTATTGCTGTTGTTGTATTGAGCTGCATTGGTGACATCGCCCTCGAAGGTGCCACGAGTTGCCATGGCGGGGACGCCAGTTGCGGCATAGTTCACCCAGTGACGAGTGCGGCGGAGATTGGCATGTCCATCCAGGTTCTTCCCGTGGATGGCAAGGTGTGCATACGAGGTGTTGCACTCCTCAGCAGGGCGGGACTCACCGCCCCAGCTGCTGATACCTGCTTGACCTCTGAATGCGCCAGCGTGCGCTTGGGTAGAGCCATCGATACCGGCAGTAAAACTGGGGTCCCAGTATCTGTTCTGCGATGGATTGTGCATTGTGTAGTCATAATCACGATCAGCAATGACAATATCATTGGACTCGCTCGGACCAATCAGGATGTCTGGGGTGAAATACTCCTGAGCAATGCACATTGAGTAGAGGTTGTGTGTGTTGTTTACATTCAGCCGTTCTTCGCCGAATCGACCGTGGTATGTGTTACCACTCAACTCATAGTGGACGGCAAAAGCCTTTCCCGGAATGGGAAGTTCGTTGTCCTTATCGCTGTTCGCATAGATCAGCAGGGCCTTGTGAATCTGGTTGATCTGTGAAGCGTCCTTCGTCGTACGTGCTGCGGCTCTCGCCTTGCTGAGGGCAGGCAACAGAAGACCAATGAGAAGTGCGATGATCGCCATCACGACCAGTAGCTCGACGAGCGTGAACCCGCATGGGGTTTTGGTCGCATGCTCCTTTGGTCTGTGGTTTTTTGTCGTACAAATCTTGTGTATGAACATTTCCGGCTCCAACTGCGTAGAAACGACGCCCCTGGAAATAGGGCCCTTCAAACTGAATTGGCTCGGCGACACATTGCCAACCGACGGCCTTCGGAAGGTGGCGTGTCGATGTGTGTCCACACCTACAGTAGATGGCTCTAGAACGAGACCAGGTCGGATGTCCGTACACCAACGACAGCACCGTCAAACGCCCCGCACAAAGTGCTACAACTACGGTGTGAACGCTCCAGATGGAACAGAATCACAGCGGTGTTGTTTCAACACACCTCAACAAGGCTGATTCAGATTGTCGACGACGCCGTAAGAGCAATATGTGGCCGTTAGGCCAAAAAGAAGTGCTGTGTGAGAACAGGTCTCGGTATGAAGTGGGTGTGTAACCCTGCGTCGTCAGGTACTCCTGTGCGTGAGCGTGTGGAAACCCATACGCTCGTTAGTCTCTTCGTTGGTAGGTAGTCGGTCGGTTGCGCCGAAATGGTGCACGGACGGAGAAAATATTCGCCGTAGAGAATCTGGTTTCAAGATGTGGCAAAAACCGAGCCAGGGACCCCGACGAGCGACGTCGTGCAGGTGTTCGCGGGGGCCCATGGCTTCGGTACAGGGAGATACGACGGTGGGGGGTGTCCTTTGCATTGGCACTCAAAAAAAGAAAAAAACGCGCGCCGGCAGTCTGGTGCGGCGCGCGTGGTTTTGAGTGTTGTCGGTTGATCGCTTTACGGGCAAGCGCCCCAGGCGCCTAAGACCATAACCAGATCAACAACATCGGTGTTTCCGTCGCAGTTGACATTTCCTGGACCGGAGGGATCACCCCATCGGCCGATGACGTTGAGGAGATCCTCCACATCAACGACACCATCCCAGTTGGTGTCAGCAAGACAAGGGCTTCGAGTTGCCGAGACGCCCGTGGTGTTATCTGTCCCGCCGCCTTGCCAATGTGAGCGTCCGATGAGTGTCCATGATCTCGGGTCATCTAGGTTGACTGAACCCGAGACAAGGTTGGTTGGGTCTCCCAAAGAGAGCTGGGCAATGTTGACGTCAATATCGTCGATGCGCATAGAACAGCTCGGATTCGAATTGGAGCCAGCGAGACCGAACTGGACCATTGGAACCCAGTCTTTGATGTTGATGTTCGGACAACCGATTTGATCGAGAGGAAAGTCAATGACGCATTGCGATTCCCCTCCAGCATCTATATCTATCAGCCAGAGATCGTTATGGCCTGCGCCCTCGATGTACTCTGGTAGTTCATCGTAGGTTCCATCTGCGTTTTTCAATCCAAATCGAACCTTGAACCAAGCAATATTATCTCCGGGTGGCAAGTTCCGTATTGACGCGTTGAATTTGACCCGGATGAAGCTCGCTGACGGGACAACAACATCAGCGCTTTCAACTGAACTGACATACGCCGCAGCTTCACCAAACGTTTGTCCAAAAACGCGCGCAGAGATAGGGCCACCTGCTGTTGTCAGAACCAGTTCGCCATCGCCACTTCTGTTGTCGACGAATCGAGAGATGGTGTTCCATTCGTCTACTTGGGCTGTTGTTCCTGTCCAACGTCCACCGGGTCCATCACATTCGGAAGTACTGCTTGTGAAGCTACCATCCCAGATGACGCGGTCCGTTCCTTGTACCGGTGCAAGATTGTGGAGATAGCAAAACGGATTGTCTACTTCACTTGAACTACACAATAGTTCTTGGGTAATCCAATTGCTGGTGTACGAACAGGCCTGAGGTGCTGCCGTGGTTGTGCTGCTCATGATCAATACAGAGCTCAGACAATAGCCTGCCAGATAACTGGTTTTCATCACATTATTCATATGTACTCCTAAGAATGCTCCATGCACGACGCCCTCGTTACGGGTTGCGCGTCATGCCATCCCATGCGGAGAGTGGGATAAGGGTGGTCCAGAATATTCAAAAAAAAACGCGCGCCGGCAGTCTGGTGCGGCGCGCGTTCCCCCCCCAGAGTATGGCTAGAGGGGTTAGGGATGAAACATGTTTAAGAGAAGCCGAACACTACGGGCACGCGCCCCAGGCATCGAGCATGACCGTGAGGTCGGCTCCGTCGACAATGCCGTCGCTGTTGACGTCGGCGACCGCGTCGTTTGATCCCCAGAAACCGAAGAGGAACGTCAGATCGGCGCCGTTGATGACGCCGTCACCGTTGACATCAGCAGCGCAGTCGGTTTGGCACTCGTCACTGACGGTGTTTCCGCCGTTGTCGGTCCAGTCGCCGTCAATTTGATCTGGCGTGTTTCCGCAGACTGTCGTGTCGGTCAATCCCAAGTTCGATTGGCTCGTGCCACTGTAGATGCCACCACCGAAGAAAGATGCTGAGTTCTCGGTAAGGTTACAGTGAGTGAGTGTCACGTTGCTGTTGTTAAGAGAAATGGCGCCGCCGAAAACTTCTGAAGAGTTTTTGGAAAACGAGCAGGCAATGAGGTCTGATGTGTCGCCGTCGCTGGCGAAACCTCCACCAAAGGTTAGGGCCGTATTTTCAGTGAACGAGCATTCGTTTGCAGTGAAGCTGCCATATCTGCTGAAGGCACCGCCACCACTGCCGTTGGTCGAGTTGCCAGAGAATGAACAGTTCGTCAATGTGACGGTGCCTGCACTACTGCTCAATCCACCACCGGAAACCAACGCAGAATTGTTGGTAAACGTGCAGTTCAGTAGGGTTGAACTTTGGAATGAATCAATCTCGATTCCGCCACCACGTGTATCAGCAAAGTTGTTTGTGAAGTGGCAATCGGTGAGAGTCGCGCTGCCCTGATCGATGTACATTCCACCTCCCGAGCCGCCAGCAGGAGCGGTCGATGAGTTACCGGAGAAAGTACAACTGGCCAGAGTTGGATTGCAGTATTGGTAGCTGTACATTCCTCCGCCACCACTTCGGTAAGAGGTTTTGTCGGTTGCAGTCGTGTTGTTTTCAAAGGCGCAATGCGTCAATGTTGGGCTCGAGGACTCACGATTACAGATTCCGCCTCCAAAGAAATTGGCGGAGTTATCGTTGATTAGGCATGCATTGAGCACTGGGTGAGAATAAGAATTGTTGTAGATCGCACCGCCGTGCGTTGCTGAGTTGCTGGAAAATGTACATGTGTCGAGGGTCGGGCTACTGCTACTTTCGTTGTACATCCCTCCGCCGTCGTATTCGGCCGAGTTGTCGGTGAACGTGCAGTTGGTCAGCGTCGGGCTACTGCTACTTTCGTTGTACATCCCTCCGCCGTCGTTGCCAGCCGCATTTCCCGTGAACGTGCAGTTGGTCAGGGTTGGACTGCTTCCGTAGTTGTACATTCCGCCGCCGCTACTCTGGGTGAACCCATTTGCAATGATGAGATTTTCAAAGACGGTGTCAGCACCTTCGCCGCTCGTGCATTGAAGGACGCGAATCAAACCCTCGCCGTCGATTATCGTGGTTGGCGCGCCCTGGTCATCGATCGCACCACGAAGCGTTATCGATTTTCCGAGAGTGTTGAGGGAAAGAGCAGGTTTATAGACTCCCGATGCGATGTGAATGACAGCGCCTTCGGCAGCCGCGTCGAGTGCCAGTTCGATCGTTGCGTATTCATCTGGAACGCTCAG
>JAKVBZ010000166.1 GCA_022448645.1 Pirellulaceae bacterium | reverse complement strand
TCAACTTATTCCTTTCACGAATGAATAGCCTTCAGAAACGTGCGCGACGGCCCTACACGAAAAACTATTCTCATGCACCAAGGGCGTACGATCAAGTAGTGGTGTTACCCTCATCGACCTTAGGGCACGAGGCAAATGCCACTTACTTCTACAGGGTCACGTAGCGTCCTGGAACGGAGCAGCGTTTGACGCCGGGTCACCAAACAACGCAATCAAACTGACACGGCGCAGAAACACGGATCATTGACGAACCTCGCGAAATTCACCAGAATCCGAAGTGCCGTTTGTGCTTTAAATACCACCGATAAACTAAACTTCACGAGGAACCTCAATGCCCCTTCCTGATGGCTTTGGCGTCACAATCAGTGATACAGAATTCGCTGACCGTTTTCTTACTTTCCACAAACAGCTATTTGCTTCCACTGAGTTTACCTTCGACGACGTAACCACTCACGTCTTCACACCACCCGAGGGAACTTACCAGGTAGATCACAGTTTTTTCCATGATGGGGACAACTGGCATTTATTTTACGTTACCGGCGACCTGTCGTTGTCCGCCATTCACACCAAATATATGGCAGCCCGCGATTTGGAAAACGCGGCCAAACATTGCTTGGAACCAGGAGTCGGTCATGCGATCGGAAAGACGCTCTTCGACCTGGAATATACTGAACTGATTGAGCCCCCGATACAAGGAGTTCACGACGCCATTTCCCGAAGCAATGGATGGGTGTTTGAATATGGCGGCCGCTACGGAATGCTTTACGGTGTGCGAGGAACCAATGCTTTTGTAGGGTTTTCGTTGCTATGGTCAGATGACTTGAAACATTGGACCCCAGGTGACAGCAATCCGGTGTTCGGCCCTCCCTCTTGGGCGCCACCGGGAAGCACGTGCAAAGACGTCCACATCGAAGAACATGAAGGCGTGTACTTGTTGTACTACATCACGTCACATCAAAATGGTTATTGTAGCTGCGCATTGATTACGACAACCGATTGGAAAACCTTTGAGGATCAGGGCTGTCTTTTCCAGTCGGCTCCAATGCTCCGCGGCACGCTAGGCATCGAATCGTTGTGCGTGGTGCCACGAGATGATCTGTGGCATCTATTTTTCACTTACGGACCAGGGTTGTGGCACGCTATCAGTCCATCCCCTGCGCGTTTCGTCTACCCACGGCAAGGATCCTACAACGTGGGAACGGGCTTCTATATGCTGGGCCACTTTCACGCAACAGAAACGATCTGTGATCCTGATGGTAACTGGTGGTTAACCACGGACCGCAAAGAAGAGACTCGTCGCTTGAACCGAGAAGCTGGTCGTTTGTGCTATCGAGGCAGCTGTGAGGACGAAGTGGCGCTTGAGGAAGGACTCTATTTGTCACAAATCCAGTGGAAGGGGGATCAGCCTATCCTCGTGAAACCCGAAAGACCATGATGCAGTCAAACGACGGAGAAGTTGGGTTAGCGATTGTCGGCGCCGGCTTGGTAGCTCAGCTACATAGCCGTGCTATCCAGACTTGCCATCAGGCTCGACTAGTCGGAGTCTACGATGTTCAGCCAGAGCGTGCTCAGCAGCTCGCCGCAGAACACAAAGCACGTGTATATCAAAGCCAGGACGAACTCCTGAAAGACGGGGATGTTTGTGGTGTCCATGTTTTAACGCCTCCTACCGGCCACGTTCCAGCGACAATTGCAGCGTTGGAGGCAGGAAAACATGTGCTACTAGAAAAACCGTTGGCGGACCAAGCCGAAGACCTTTACCAAATCGCCTCGACGGCTGCCCAACAGAATCGTCTATGCATGCCGGCCCACAATTACATCTATGTCCCATCACTGCTACAAGCCAAACGTTTGATTGACGAAGGAAAATTAGGGAAAATCGCCGCTTTTTGGATGCTTTTCAATCTCTATCACACACGAGAACTGGTAGAAAAGTACGGTTCCATCTACCGCGTTGCCTGTACACACCATGCTTATTCACTGCTATATCTGTTGGGACGACCATCTCGATTGATCTCATTTGGTGTGCCAGGAGTCCACACCCCCGATTTACCATATGCGGCCCAAACAGCAATCACCTGCGAAATGCCGAATGGAGCTCTAGCAAACCTATGGGCCAGTTTCGCAGCAAATGACTTGACCAATGACCCGTGGCAGGTCGTGTACAAGGTTTTGGGCACGCAGGGTGGCGTCAACTATTCCTGGAATGAGGCGTGTTATGAAGACGATGGCGGCCCCGGATTTGGCATGCCCGGGTACGTTGATTCGTTTTGTCACGAAGTCGACTTCTTTGTAAACCGCTGCATCCTCGCCAACCAACAACCGTTGTCAACGCTCCAGGACGCTTTGGATGCACTACGCATCATCGAAGCTTCCGAAGTTGCTTCCCGAAAAGGAACTGCCATCGAGCTACAGTTCGATGACTTGAGTTAACGTTGGCACATGCTCTGGTTTGATTCATTCACGTAGCGAGAACTGACAACTCGCAAAGCGTCGTTGAAGCGTCGGAAACGCTTCGAGTTCAAACGAAAAGATAACGACCAGACTGAAGATCCCAATGCCACCAACGCACAGCAGATTTCTGCGAAAGACTACGTTTACTCAGAAGGCCCTCAACGATAGCGACAGAAATCACGGTCCCCAACCATTTACTGTTTTTACGAAGCCATCTCGGACAATTCCGGCCGGCGTGCATCTCGCCGCTTCGAGAAAAGCAAGCGAGTTTACACCCTCTCATGACCGGATACGTTCAAGCTGGGCTTTCCTCTAGTTCGATGCATGGAATATGGATACCAGTACAATCTCTGGCTTATTCTTGCTGGCTTTGGCTGTCGGCATCATGCTGGCACTGCGTGTGCGGGCGTGGATCCAACGACGCAGAATGCAACAACGGTTCTCCCGGGGCCGGGACGGAGAGCGAAAGGCTGCAACTTTGTTGCGGCGAGAAGGATACCACGTGCTGGACGAGCAAGCGACACGTGAGACCAGGATGTGGGTGGACGGCCGGCAAATGGCAGTTCGAGTTCGTGCCGATTATGTCGTGGAGCGTGGTGGCAAGAAATATGTGGTCGAAGTGAAAACTGGCAAAAAAGCAACCAACCCTGCTTCTACGGCTACTCGCCGACAACTGCTCGAATACGAACGCGTTTACAATGCCGACGGGTTGCTACTGGCAGACATGGAACAAAACCGCCTGAGCCGGGTATGGTTCGAAGACATCCCGGTCCGAAAAGTAAGACACTTCCGATCTCAGATTCGCCATGGGTTCCTGGGAGTCGTAATTCTGCTCGTCGGCATGTCACTAGGAATGTTATTGTACCGGATTCTGCAATCTTGACTTCATGTGACGACGACATGACGGCCATCACCGACACCTCAATCGGTAACTGGCCAACAAGGCCACCCCATCGAAAGCATGACACCGGTCCGCAAATCACCTTCCACCTCCACACGTTTGGTCGATTGGACTGCTGTCTTGATCGGCACTTCCACGAAGTTATTGTCCCAAAGGCCGACCAACAGATCCGTACGCCCCGCCATAGCAACGTGAATGGTAAAGCCTGCCATCTGGTTGCTCAAGATTCGATCGTGAGCATTGGGCGGCACACTACAAATGAAGTAGCTGAGACCAATGTACTTGAGAGTAATCCGTTTTGGCGCACTCGGGCAATCGCATTGAAAGTCAACAACCAACAACACAGCTGACAGCTTCTGCAAGATTTCTAAAAGGAGCCAAAGCCTTTGAGCCGGCAATCCGTGAAGACATTGGCGCGGCGTCACCAGACGCCAACGCATTCAGCACACAGTTACGGCGGAGCCCTTGGGGAATCCAACCAGAAATGCTAGTGGTCTGCGAAAAAGAGTTACCAAGATGGCCCCATGGCTTCCAGAACAACCTAACGCTTACGAGGCAAACGTGAAATCGGACCTTTTAATTGTAATAGCACCGTAGACCATCATGCGTTACGATTTGCAACAAACAAAGCCCCCATTTTCCAAGGAGATCTAGCATGGGTGAACTGTTTACAGTTGGCAACCTAATAACACTATTAATGCTCGTGTTACTCCAAGCCGTTTTGGGTTTCGATAACCTGTTGTACATATCGCTTGAATCTAAGCGGGTTCCGGCCGACCAACAGTCATTCGTACGACGATTGGGAATCGGCTTGGCCATGATACTAAGGATCGTACTGCTGGTTATTCTGCTGCAGGCGATTAGCCTATTTCAGGAACCATTCTTTCAAGCCAATATCAAAGGTTTGGTCGAAGGTAATTTCACGATCCACAGCGTGATTGTCTTGGTCGGAGGCATCTTCATCATCTACACGGCGATCAAGGAAGTTTTTCACATGCTGAGCATAAATCATTTTGACGAAGACATTGGTGGATCACGACGCACTGTGGCCAATGCCGTTTCCTGGATCGTGGCCATGAACCTGGTATTTTCCTTCGATTCAATCTTGAGCGCCATCGCACTCACCGATCAAGTCGTCATCATGGCAACGGCCATCGTCATTGGTGGCCTACTAATGATTTGGCTGGCGGACCATGTAGCCGAATTCCTGGATCGGAATCGGATGTACGAAGTCCTCGGTCTGTTCATCCTGTTCATTGTTGGGATCATGTTGCTGTCGGAAGGCGCCCATCTGGCCAAACTCCACCTGTTCGGACATGAAATCGAAGCCATGGCGAAGAGCACTTTTTATTTCGTCATCGTCATCTTGATCCTGATCGACGTCGTGCAAGGCCGTTACCAAAAACAGCTTCTGGCCAAGCGAGCCAGTCAGCAATTGGCACACAAATAAGCCGCTCAACAACGAGAGATGACGTCCCAAGCTAGCTGACCAGATAAAATGTACGTTTTATGCGGGTTCTGCTACTTGCATCTCTAGATTACTGCCTGCAAAGAGATTTTTGCCAGACAAGTTGAAATAATCTATCCGATGCTCAAAAAATGAGTAGTTGGATCGATTGCATGGTGAAGATCTGCGCTGCCGCTATGAACAGCCCACACATGGATGAATGGGTTCCTATCATGAGACGATTTGGTTTTCAGGTGCCTGCCACCGTCTGTCGAGGGACGTTGGCCGCCGCGGTTGCAAGTTCGGTGTTGCTCACACTGTTCGCATCGAACTGTGTTTACAGTGATCAACCGGCCGCCACGAAGCCGAACCATGGTAACGTCCACGATCAAACCAATTCTGTTCCTCAAACTAGTGACACGTCTACGACCTCTACCACAACCGACTCTGGCTCTGGAACCGCCAATATCGTAGGCACAAAACCCACCTTTCATATTTCTTTGCCGGCCACACCTAAACCCGGCTTCGTCGGCAGGTCGGGACGACACTGGACGACCTCTAAGAACAGGTCAAATGGGATCACTTCATCGAAGAGTCCACAACCACAAGGTACTTCTACCGATAACACACTCAAATTACTCGCTCCTCGAAAACAACCAGGACGCCAGCTCCACAATACACCATCTCTGCGGAAGGTAACCAAGGACGCGGCAGTACGTTCCGAGGCAAACGTCCCCATCCAGAACCCGCAAGACGTCAAATCTCTCCAGCCGTTAATCCAGCGAATGCTTTCGGTCCAGGGACAACCAAGGACAAAACCAAAAGCGTTCAAGAGAACAAATGCATCCCAGCCTCCGAAGCCGTCCAACGTTGCCAGCTCTACTGACACCCAAAAAACATCTTCTATGCACAAAGAGTCCACAGTTCTAGCAAAGCCGATGGTAAGCCGCAGTATGCAACTGGCCGAGCGCATGTCGAATCGCAGCATGAGGTCCGCGAAAGATTCAGCGCCGCCGGCCTCAAAACAGTTGTTACCCTCGGTCCCCTCATTCTCTCCGGCGATCCCTCTATTGTCTCCGGCGATCAATCTCCCAAAGATGGCCATGAACCCACTCACCGTGGCATCCAAAACGACCGTACTGCAAAAGCAACTGCTAGTGAATCGACGAGCGAACGATCCTGTGTTGGCCATGAATCAGCCGAGAGGATCGACTCCTCCAACACCATGGATAGATCTGCCAACACAATCCGTCGCCAAAAATCCGAAACCGTTACGGCCAGCGCCGCCTACATTTACAACACTGCACGATACACCACGCCCTCAACTGCCGAGAAAATACAAAAGCATTGTCGTTCAATCACGTGCATCAACACCAAAGTTTGCCAGCAAACGTCGAGCGGAACCCGAGCCTGTACGGCGAACCCAGGTGGACAGTTCGTCCCT
>JAKVBZ010000165.1 GCA_022448645.1 Pirellulaceae bacterium | reverse complement strand
AGCAGATGACGACAGATCTAAGAGAGCGATCAAACACTGAGAATGCTTTCCTGCGTAAGATGGTTCAATGGTGGTCGAAGCTTTGAGCGTTTCCACACGCCCCTAACTACTAGAATAGCCCGGATTTATGCTAACTACAAGCTGAAAGGTTCGGGGTGTGACATCTGCCCACGGGGCTTTCTATCAAATGTTTCTTGTGGTTTTTGGGAATCGAACAGGATGTCCTAGCCGACCAGGGCGACCGCCAGCTCAGCCAATGATTCAACAAAATCAATCCACCCAGAATGAATACAGTTTCGCATTGCGCAGCCGGAACTCGAATCGCACGAAATCTGCTTCCTCAAGACGACTTAAATCAGAACCATTTTGCCACTCAACGCGCAAGTTGATACTGTCGCCTCGCAGCAACTTGCAATCGTCGTGGTTAAATCCGGCTAGGGGCTGGCGATCGAAATCGAGAGCGGCCACGGTCAACTCGCCTTGCTCTGTGATTTCGGCGTTCAGGTGAAGCGTGTGGCCGCAGAAACTTAAGGGACGCGTGATCAACGATCCGCTGTTCTCGTCAGCGTTGAGGGACGCAAAGCGATCGCGTAGAAGCGTCGCCAAGCCCATTGACCATTCGCGCGGCGCGGATTCCGGATAGTTCGGGTTTTCCACTTCCAGCTCTGAGGGTGCGGCGAAGTAATAGATAAATACCTCATCGCCAACTTCGAGCAGCGATACGGGACGCATGATCGTAGCGTCCCACGTGTCGTGGTTCGAGTTGTAATCCATGAACCGCTGTCCGGCGCCGACGCGGGTCCAAATGCGGCCGTCTCGACTACAGTTCAACTGCACGAACGACGAGTGCCTGGTACTGTGCGAGGGCTCGTACATCCAGCTCATGCCAATGTACGCCCCTTGATACGCAAATTCTCGCTGTCCGTAAACTTGCAGCTCGTCGGAACGAGCGTAGGACGTAGGGATGGGACGCGTCCAGTGGACCAAATCGTCACTTTCCATGATTCCGCGGCAGCGCTGTCTATTCGGCTCAACGACGAATTTCACGTCACCAAAGACAAGATGCACATCCACGATTTTCACGCGACCGTGCTCCACCTCATGGGCCTGGACCATACGCAACTCACGTATCACTATAGCGGACGGGACTATCGTTTGACCGATGTCCATGGCAACGTGGCGCGCGATATTATCGCCTGAGGGCAAGTTCAACCGAGATCGTACCACCGAAGTCGACCCACGGATCAAGTCGGAATCTAGGGCTTGATATCTTGCCGTTCGCGAAAAGGTTTTGGCGTATTTTCAATGTCGCGACGTAATCTTTGGGCGTCACATTCTGTAAAGACTTGCCCTCGAACAGTTGGCTAAGCTCATAGAATCCGCTGCCAGTCTTGGATTCGTTTACCCACCATCCTCAAAAAGTATCTCCTGGTCAGATGTCAGCCAGATCATATCGATCAGCCAGGGCTTGCCCATGTTTGGCACCCAGATTTGTGGTGCACGAGAATCAAACGCAGCCTGGGTCGCGCTGGTTGCGTCTTGAGGAGCCACTTGTTGGAGGCTCCGCTCCCGGCAGTTTCTGCACAGCACGTCAGCAAGGCCTCCATAGCCCTGACGCCGCTCGACAGGGAATGGCGGCGAGATGTGGGGCTATAATAAGTGATAGGTTGGCTGGACATGATTCATGCGTGGTCGGGCAATGTGTAACCTATCCGAAGAAAAGATTTTGACACTTGGCCACCGATACGGGATGGTTCCATCACTTCAATACAAGTCAACCAGCAACGGACGGCCCTGGATGGAACCATAAAAATCAACTCAAAAGTACTCAGTGCTAGTATTCGCTGGCGTCCTGGTTGGAATAATATTGTTATATTTGATTTTGCAAAAATGAACTCGTCTATATTAAGTAACATGGTCAAGTTGCGATCTTACAAGTTGTGCGGCTGGAAAATGTTTGCGACACCACGCGAATCGCTTTGCCCTATTGCTTGTGGCTTTAGACAGATGGCAGTGATGGTGTCCGGGACGCAAGCGGTTCGATATTTACCGCCTGCAAAAAATCTACTTGCCTCTAAGATACATCACTGTGTTATTGTTATTTCACGCTTGCTCGTCTTGCTGTTCTTGAGCTGCCACATGGGTCAGATGTGTGATGGGGCCACGAGACTGAACAAAGTCGACTTCCATCGTGATATTCGCCCGATTCTTGTCGAAAACTGTTTTCAATGTCATGGCCCGGATGAGGTGGCGCGCAAGGGCAATCTGCGACTTGACCTTCCAGAGGGGACGCAAGCGGTGATCACACCTGGGCAGCCCGACGCCAGTAAGCTGATGCAAAGGGTGACGGCCCGAGATCCTTCAAAACGAATGCCTCCCACGTCATTTGGGCAAAGGCTTTCAGATTCCGAACAACAAAAACTTGCTCTTTGGATCGAGCAAGGCGCTGTCTACGAACCACATTGGGCGTTTATCTCTCCTTCAAAAAGTCGTTTGCCTGCGGTGAACCATACGGAGTGGGTGCAAAACGAAATCGACTGTTTCATACTCCATCGGCTTGAGCAGGAAGGGCTGCCGCCCTCTCCTCCAGCAGATGCGGCTGCGCTCGCACGACGGGTTACGCTGGATCTGACGGGGCTTCCACCCACAACCATTGAAATGGATCGTTATCTTGCTGACTTTAAAGCGGGTGCGTATGAACGTCTGGTCGACCGGCTACTAAGTTCCCCACGGTACGGAGAACACATGGCAGTATTTTGGTTGGAAGCGTCTCGTTATGCTGACACCGACGGCTACCAGAATGACCGTACCCGGTATCATCATGTTTGGCGAGATTGGGTCATCATGGCCTTCAATGAAAACAATCGCTATGACGATTTTGTGGTCGAACAATTGGCTGGGGACATGCTCTCGGGAGCGACCCTGCGTCATCAAGTGGCTACCGGGTTTTGTCGAAATCATCGTATCAATTCTGAGGACGGTACTATTCCAGATGAATGGCACGTCGAAAACGTGGTGGATCGCGTCGATACATTTGGCACGGTCTTTCTTGGCTTAACCGTTGGCTGTGCCCGCTGTCACGACCACAAGTTCGATCCGATTTCGCAGCGAGAATATTACGAACTCTTTGCTTACTTCAACAACGTTCCTGAGTGGGGTGTGGGGCCCAACAATGGCAATAGCCCACCCTTCGTTCAGATTCCCAAAAGTTGGCCACATCTTACCGCCCAGCAAAATCGTTTCTTTACGCCCGAACCGGTCCAGCTGCGCCGCGAGGAAGAAGAAGGAAGCCGTCTGGATCGCCCGCAGTCAGGGCCGGAAAACACCGTGATGGTGATGCACGAGTTGGAGCTCCCACGGCCAACGTACCGACTACAGCGTGGCCAATACAATCTTCCTGATCTGTCCGAACGATTGTTTCCAGGAGTTCCCGAGTCCCTTCATCCGAACGGCGAAGCCTTACCAAGCAACCGACTAGAATTGGCCGAATGGCTAGTTGATCCGGGACACCCTTTGACGGCACGCGTGGCTGTCAACCGTTTCTGGCAGAATCTGTTTGGTGTTGGCCTGGTGCAGACAAGCGAAAATTTCGGCACGCAAGGTGATTTACCAAGCCACGCGAAACTATTGGATTGGCTGGCAGTTGAGTTCGTTCATAACGGCTGGAATGTCAAGGCACTTCTAAGGGAAATAGTGATGAGCTCGACATATCGACAGTCTTCCATCGTCACTCAAGATTCCATGCGTCGTGACCCGGAGAATCGCTTGATCGGACACGGACCACGATTCCGCCTGCCGGCGTTTGTAATCCGCGACCAGGCGTTGGCTGTCAGCGGGTTACTGGTAAACGAAATCGGTGGTCCGTCAGTAAAACCATACATGCCTCCCAAAATTTGGAAATCTTTTTCTAATAACGCCTACGAATCCGATCAAGGTGCGTCATTGTATCGCCGTAGTCTTTACACATATTGGCGACGTACCATCCCACCGCCAACAATGGTCAACTTCAACGCCGCCAACCGGGAGGTGTGCTCGGTGCGCACCGAGCGAACGAATACTCCACTACAAGCCCTCACCTTGATGAACAACATGACCTTTGTAGAGGCTTCTCGCTTTTTGGCCGAACGTATGATTCGTCAGGGCGGCGACAATGTGAAGGGGCAGGTGCAATTTGGCTATCGAATGGCCACCGCTCGCGAGCCGAACTCCGAGCAGACAGCGGTACTCATCGACGCACATCAAAGGTTTTACGATCACTTTGAGAGTGAACCGCAGAGTGCCCAAAGGTTGCTCAAAATTGGTGAAAAGCTGGCCGACGCAACCCTTGATCCGGTGACCCACGCTGCCATGACGGTGACCGCTTCTCTCATCCTGAATCTGGACGAAGTGATTACCAAAGAGTAATAATCAGGAGGAGGTTCCCCCCTCCCCTCCCATTTTTGTGACGAAACGAATGAAAGTAAAATCACTGTGGAAGCCGTGAAGACTTGTCGACAGCACGTTCAACGACTCACCCGTCGGTATTTTTTTGGCAAGACGGCCACAGGTCTAGGCACCTTGGGCCTGGCTTCGCTGTTGAACCCCGACTTGTTTGCCTCGGCGCAAACAGACCAACGTGGTTCACTGGAAAATCTGGGTGATCTGCCACACTTCACACCGCGGGCCAAACGAGTGATCTATCTATTTCAGTCGGGTGGTCCGGCACAAATGGATCTATTCGATTACAAGCCGACGTTAACGGCGCGGTTCGGAGAAGAGTTACCCAAATCGGTCTATCCGGACGAGCGGAAGACGACCATGTCGGCGGCCCAGTCAGCGTTTCCGGTGGCACCGAGCCAGTTCGGTTTTGCCCAACACGGGGCGGCGGGAACCTGGGTCAGTGAGCTGCTTCCCTACACAGCGCAATTGGCCGATCGCCTCTGTGTCATTCGCTCGATGTACACCGAAGCCATCAATCATGACCCTGCGATCACATTCCTGCAAACAGGTTCTCAGATACCCGGCCGTCCCAGCATCGGAGCCTGGCTGCATTACGGATTGGGTTCAGAAAACGAGGATTTACCAGCATTTGTCGCGATGAGCTCGCGCGGTACGGATTTGGGCCAACCCCTGTACGATCGTTTGTGGGGCAGCGGCTTTTTGCCGTCGAAATTTCAGGGAGTCAAGTTTCGAAATCAAGGTGATCCTGTTTTGGATATTTTCGATCCTCAGGGCATCGATCGTCAGACACGTCGCGCCATGCTTGATCACTTGGGAAAACTCAACCAGATGAAGTTTGACGAAACGGCGGACCCGGAAATTCTGACTCGCATTTCCCAGTATGAACTGGCCTTCCGAATGCAAACTTCTGTGCCGGATTTGTTGGATTTTGCTGACGAACCAAAACATGTTTTGGACGCATACGGCCCTGACGTCCAACAACAAGGATCCTATGCATACAACTGTGTGATTGCACGACGCTTGGCAGAACGCGGCGTACGTTTTATTCAACTATTCCACCAAGGATGGGACCAACATAGGAACTTACCAGAAGGAATCGCCAAACAATGCCGACTTACCGATCAGCCGACAGCCGCCTTGGTTCGTGATCTTGAGCAAAGAGGAATGTTGGAAGACACGTTGGTCATTTGGGGTGGTGAGTTTGGCCGTACCATCTATTCTCAAGGCCAACTCACAAAATCCAACTATGGACGAGATCATCATCCCAGCTGTTTTACGATGTGGATGACTGGAGGAGGTGTGCGCAGCGGATGGACTCATGGAGAGACGGACGAGTACTGTGTCAATGTGATGCGAGATCGAGTCCACGTCCACGATTTGCATGCCACAATGCTTCATCTGCTAGGCATTGATCATACGCGGTTGACCTACAAGTTTCAGGGACGACAGTTCCGCCTCACCGACGTGCATGGAAACGTTGTGGAGGACGTGCTTTCGTGAGTTCGAAGTCGTTTAACGGACAACCTTAAGTCTTAGAACCAGGTGATACATGTACCGATTGTCGGTTTTTTACACACTATCTTTTTTGCTCGTGACTTTTTTGACCGACACATTGTCGGTGGCTAACGAGGATTCCCAAACGCGCGAGCCACACTGGGAGTTGTTCCTGGACGATTACATCATTGAACGCAGCACTGGATTCCGACGCGAATTGCACCATCCGAAACCGTACGGTGTGGTCGTGCCGGCCGACCAGCCGTGGGAATCTCAGGGGCTGTCTCCCAGTTACGTCGGTCGGCGCAAAGATGGGAAACTAG
>JAKVBZ010000164.1 GCA_022448645.1 Pirellulaceae bacterium | reverse complement strand
CGTCGGCCAGGGAGTGACTTCCCTTCAGGTTGAGCAAGTTAATTACCAGTACGATATCGATGGTCGAGACAGTTCCGTCGCCGTTGACATCCATGGGGTTGTGGGGATTTTGCCAATCGGTGACTCCCACAACGTCGATGGTCACCGTGGCGGTCGCTTCCCCGCCCTGGCCGTCACTGACCGAGAGGACAATTTGTTCCTGGAGGGAATCCGTCTTGTCGAGGGCTTGTAGCGCGGCGGAGGCGGTGGGGTCGTAGTGAAGAACCAGATTGTCCTCGTCGATTTCGACTTGGACATCTTCTTGGACGTCGAGAGAGACAATTTGAATCGAGAGGGGATCGCCATCGATATCGTAGAAGGGCAGGCTGATCAGCAGCGGTGTATCTGCATCGGTCGTGGTCACCACCTCCGCGACCGTGGGATTGTCATTGATGGGGTGGATGGTAACCGTGAACGCGCGGCTGAAGCTGGCGTTATCCTCGGGAGTGGTAAAATCGCCATCCAGCCCCGCATCGGTGACGGTGACGGTGATAATGGTTTCACCGTGCTGGTCGGGTGTTGGTGTGAGCGTGAGACTTCCCGTAGTTTCATTCGGTGTGTAACTGACCTCCGGATCGGCCAGCAGGGTGGGATTGCTGCTGGTAGCGGTAAACTGCAGCGACTGGCTCTCACCGCCACCGGCCGTGACGCCTGCGAAATTGATCGTCTGCTCGTCAGTATCTTCATCGATGGTTAGATTAGCAAGTGCTGTCAGAGTAGGAAAATCGTTGACCGCCGTGATCTCAATCGTCACGGTTGCCACATCACTGACCGCGAGATCGTTATCAAATCGATAGGTAAAACTGTCCAGACCGGCGTATTCATCGTTGGGGACATAACTGAATGTTCCGTCGGTGTTCAGTGTGAGATCACCGTGGGAGGGTGAATCAACCAGAGAGACATGATGCAGCTGGCTATTGGGGCTGACATCATTCAGGACCACGCTTCCTGAAGCGGTCACGGAAAGCGTGATATCTTCTGCCACGCTGTAAAAGTCGTCAACGGCCGTGGGAGATGGAGCGAACACAAGAGAATAGGATGCGTCGCTATTTCCGGTACTGATCTGGATGGAATAGGATTCCGCACCGCCCGAAGCGCTATATGGCAAATTCAGGATACCGCTTCCGGTCGCACTTGCGATTTGAGCATCGCTGCTGTCAAAGAGTTTTGCAGTAACCGAACTTCCCTCGGTGGGTATCAGGCGAATGTTCGCGGGAGTGCTATTAAGTGAGATCGGCGTATCGAAATCAAGCCAGGATGAAGTGTTTGCCTCGATGAACTCACCAGACAGCACATAAGCACGAGAGATGACACCAAGTTGGCGGGCTTTTTCTGCCGTGTCATTTGTGTTGGAACGTTGTTGAGAAGCACTTGCATCAGGAGCATCGATGACCAGTGAATAGCCCGAGACGGGTGATGATGAGGGCGAGTCAACCCGCACGTAGTAGCTGGCGGCTGGCCGAGAATTCAGATCAATCGTTTGGACGCCGACACCAGACTTTGTTTGTAGCTGAACCCGATCGAGATCGTAGAGCGTGACGCGAATATTGTCTTGAGGCTTCTGTGGGGTCACGCTGAGCTGGTTAGCGGCAGAACCCGTATTGAGCGTTTCAAAGCTGAACCAATCCTCATCCAACGATGTATGAAGACTGAGCGCAGGATAAACATTTCCCTCGCCGGCAATTCGATTCAAGGCATGTGCATCAAGGTAAGAATTATTTCCTTCACTCCAGTCGATGCTGACCGCTGGCTGGTTTTGCAGTTCATCTCGTAGATTGTCCGCAAAATTAAACCAGTTTGTGGCGGAGTTAAATGCGGCATATTCCGTCGTGTAGCCACTAAATCCGTCGTTTCTAGGTGTATCGACGGCTGTTGTATGAGGAAGGTAGATCGACGTACCCGAACTAGCCCTGCGATCATTGGTTTTGACGATCGTTGCATTTTTTTTTAATTGAGTATTTGTATCAGCTGCCGCATCACGAATAGCCTGCGTTACATTACTATTCTCGATGCCACCTAAAAATCCCCCGAAATCTCGCAGGTAAGATAATTCATAGAACATCGTTGAATTTCGCACCTGTGCGATTTGATTCCAATCTGAGGCCGTCGCATTCTCGGTTTCAGTCGTAAAAGCAAGAATCTCGGAGGCAAGGGAATCGTATTCAGATGTCCTCATTGCCGACAGCGTATCTGAAGTGCCATCGTGGCCATGATGTGCTGCGCTGAAACCGTCAACGAAATGGCTACCTAATTCTTCAGCCGTAACCGCTTTCGGAGATTCTTCGAGAATAGAATAGATCACGGAGTGGTTGAATCCGTACATCACTTCTTGTGATCCAATAAAGACATCCGTGTGATTTCTCAGGCTATAACCAACTTCAGCCACGGCCATCAGGCATGAGTCGAAAGCGATTAAGTCCATATACGGCACGTCGCTATTTAGTGCGGCCACCAATTCAGACGTAAACATGGTGTCGGAGCTCTGATTGTCGTCAGTATTATCATTGTTGAAACCGGTTAGGCCCGAACCGTGATCCCACATAATCAGAGCATAATTCTCGGCCGGTCTTTCATCGGTCGCCCACTGGATGAAATTCACCAACTCGGTTGGGTCACCCGTGTTTTTCTCTCCTACCCGTTCAAATGTGGTTGCGACTTGATTTGTGTTAGTGTCTTCAACGATAAACGCTCGCCCCGCATCTCCCCAACTAGCTTGGGTTCCATTTCCTGTCGTGTACGGAAAATACCGGCTCTTGCCCGACGAATGATTTATCAACTTGTCAGAATCAGAACTTCGATCCAAGTAAACTGCGAGATTTACGTTGTCAGGTAAACTACTTGCTGCGACCTCCATTTCATTGAGATCCTGAAATGCACTTTCCGGCAAATCACTTACTGTCATATACACCAAGATCGTCCAGGCATCCAAGTTCTCTGCGAGATTAGCGGATTTAGGGACGTCCAATTTAAGATTATAAAAATTGGTTGCGCCGGCAGCACCATAAACGTGTACGTAATAGGTGCCGGCCGCAAGTCCATTTAATGCCAGTGAATCAGAGTTATCCGATTCACGTCCACTGCTAATCAACTGCCCAGATGAATTCAGCAGTTCAAAATCAAGGTCTCCACCGTTCGGGCCGGTAAGAAGCTGGATGGAATGCCCACTGTGCGACGTGTTGATGGTCGTGATTTTGAAGTAGTCATGATCCAGACTGTCGTGAATGGTCAATCCTTCGATCGTTGAAATGCCGGTAAGGTTAGACTGGCCATTCGACGATACGACTTGTGCAGTCTCAAGCGAATTGTTTACTTCCAGTCGGTCTGCAGGGAAAGCAACGCCAGTGGGCGCGTCGATTGTAAGTGTGTAATTAGGGCTGGTTGACCCGGCGTATCCATAAACCCGCAGGTAGTAGGTGTCGGCAGCGAGTCCAGCCAAGCTGATGAATTCGTCATCTGTAGCAGACGTTGAATCGGCCAAGAGCCCTTGGGCATTATAGAGTTCCAGTTCCAAGTCGCCTGCGCGATGGTCGAAGTCAATATGGACGTCATGTCCCGCACCACCTGTTGCCCGTGTGTCGAATTGATACCAGTCAATATCCGTTGAACTATGAATCGTCAGCCCTTTAAAAATCTTTTCGTCACGAAGTGATCCGAGGTCACGAAAGGTCTCATTATTTGGCTCGAAGTTATCAGCAGCGATTCCTGGCGGTTGGATGCGAAGCCCATACAGAGGATTTGTTTGGCCATATCCTGTTACGCGGACATAATATGTGGCAGGTGGAAGGCCATAGAGGCTAATTTGCTCCAAATCGGACCAGCTGTTGGAATCGTCAACGAAGTAAATTTCGCCGGCGTCTTCGATGTATAGTTCAAGTGCCAGGTCGCCACGTTCGTGAACGAAGTCAATAGACAGTGAATCGTAACTAGTTCCCCAGTCCGACGTGTGGAATTTGAACCAATCCTCATCCGTTGTCGTGTGAATGGATTGGTCCGAAAGAAGGTAGGGGCTGTTCAGCGAACCAAGTATTGTGGCGGTTTCAAGAGTGTTGTTGACTTCGGACGCATCTGCCAGTAGCGGCGGTGGTGGGCTAAAGAACAACTGATATTCGCCCATTGTGTCATCCCTACTGTAGACCAGCGCGTAGTACGTCCCTGGAGAAAACCCATAGAAGTCAATGGTTTCAAAATCCGTCAGACCGTTTGAATAATCCAACAAGGTCCCGGTACTGTCGCAAATCGCCAATTCCAGATCTGCTTGGCTGTGGTCAAATGAAATAGAGATGAAATCGTTGACCGTGCCATTGTCGTCTAATGCGAACTCGAAGAAGTCTCCATCGCCGTTTGGAATGGTAAGATCCCACAAGTAGTCTGATGTGCTGCCAAGATGCGAAGCTGTGCCAATGGAATTATTCGGCTCCAGCCAATCATTTGCCGTTTCGACCGGTCCTTTAGCAAAGACTTTATAAGTCGTTTTCTCGTTGAACGTATTACTACGAGGGAAGACCTCGAGATAATAGATGCCGTAAGGGGCACCCTCGAGCTCGACTGATTCGAAGTTTGCATCTCCAAATGACCCCGTCAGGTAATTCCAGTCGGCATCCCAAAGACGAAGGTCGACGTTTGCCTTATTCGAATCAAAGTCGTAAACGGAAATGAAGTGGTCGCTGTTGGCCGTGTCAAAGAGCTTGATCCGAAACAGATCATAGTCGCCGGCAGAATGAATATTGAGACCATAAATTCCGAAACCCGGATCTGAAATATCCGGAAAGACAATAGCTGGCTCTCCAGAGGTCTCAAGAAAGTCGCCCATAAATCCAGCGTAGTATGGTGCTGCAACAGCGATACTGTAGTCGTTCTGTGCCCCCCAGAATCCACTTACCTTCAGGTAGTAGTAGCCGAAGGGCAGACCATTCAATGAGATTTCTTCATTGTCCGTATCACTCATTGAACTCGCTAGATAATTACCGAAATCGTCGTAGAGTTCGATATTCAGATCACCGAGCGCATGACTGAAATTGATTCCGGCTTTACTGTTTTGATCTCCGGTGTCCTGTAGCCAGAATCGATACCAATCCACATCGCTTGATGAGTGAATGGACAGTTCACTCCAATTCAATTCTCCAGCTGCACCGATTAGAAATGCGTTACTTTGTGTCTCGTTGCCCTGCCCGGTATTCTCTTCCGCCCAGTCGCCTGCAAGTGTGATGGATTCAATAGCCGCTAACGCGAGATTGTCGAAGCTGCCATAACCAATACTACTGGCCCCCGTCACGTACTCCCAGTTCCAGTCTGCTTCACCAGTATTACCAACCGGATCGTCGCTGGCGTGGATCGTGCTACCGGTCAAAGTAGCCAGCTGGTCAATGAACAGCTCGCCGTCAGCACTCCCAGCCACACTACAGCTGTATAGATAGATTGAAGCATCATCGGTTAGTAGTGCATCTAGCTCACGGAACAGTTCCCTGTCCGCCGAAAGGGTGTCGGTGGTCCAGGCTAAGTTGTCTGCAAGATGGACAATGCCTTCGTTGCCATGTGCGAAAAGACTGACCGACTCTATTTGCAACGCGTTGTGCTGGGAAAGCGTGCTGGCCAGGAGGTCCAAAAGTTGCTGGTTACTGAAATCATTACCGTCATACGCAAGCGTGATAGAGTCGTGATTGGCAGCTGCTATGAGGTCTGCTGTCCAGGGTAGTTGGTCATTAACCAGAACTACCGAAAGTGGTGGTGCACCCAAATCAAAGCGGTCGTAGACGTCGTAGCCTACCGAGTGATCGCCGGAATCGGCGCGTCCCGGAGGGGGCGTCCAAATCGCGCCATAGCCGACCTCCAGCACATCGGGCAGGCGGTCCTCCATCACGTCATATCCCGCTTCAAACCATTGCAAGATGGCGGGCGCCGAGGCATCCAGTAAACGGCGTGGTTCCAAGGCTTCTAGATGCAACCGCCGCCGGCGCCGCGGGCTGTGTGTTTTTTTCTTCCGGCGAAATTTGGAACGACGAGCAGACAAACGAACGACCTCTGACACAAAGTGGTAAAGACAACCTCGAACGTCAGCGCGGACGGCAGCGCAGCCTTCCTATAGACCCTGCTGTTGCAGGTGCTGTTCGTGAGAACGGCACCGCAGGCCAGACGGTCGTTGCAACGCGGATCACCTGCTGTCGAACCAGCGCGAGGCCAGTTCTTTTCGAGGCCGATTCGCGGCGCAACCTCGCTAACTTAACACCCCCTGGACCACTTTTCACGCTTTTTCAGCTGCGGTGCAGAAATTTATGCTGCTCGAGGCGACCTGTGCGGCGATCTGTGCGGCGATCTTTGAAGCGATCTTTGCGGCGATGC
>JAKVBZ010000163.1 GCA_022448645.1 Pirellulaceae bacterium | reverse complement strand
GGCAAGCCCGCCAAGACTTAGCCGATCGGCTCTTCGGGATTATCTGTCGACGGTTGAGCATCGGCCGTTTCTACGTTCACCAGTTGTCGCGTCACGTAGAGTGGGCGGTGCTTACTTTCATCAAAGACTTTTCCTAAGTAGAGTCCGACGACACCTAGGTTAGCCAGGATCAGTCCACCGATAAAAACCCCGGCTACCATGAGGCTCGTCCAGCCTTCTACCGGGACTCCAACTAGGTAGTATCGAATCACTCGATAGGCTGCGTACAGGAACGAAACAGCAGACATCAAGAAGCCGATGTAGATCGATATTCGCAGAGGTTTGTTTGACTGCGAAGTGATTGCTTCAACGGCCAGCCGAATAGATTTTGTCAGGCTGTAACTACTCCTTCCACTAAATCGCTTGCCATGTTCAACATCAATGTAAGATGTTTGAAAACCGACCCATTGAAGGAAGACAGAGTAGGCTCGGTTTCGTTCACGAAGTTCTCCCATGGCAGTAACGACGGTTGAGGAGACAATCGAGAAATTTGAGACATCGCGATCGGTCTTGATATCACTTAAGAAGTTATAGAAGCGATGGAAACATTGAGATGAAAGCTTCTTGAGGAATCCGTCTTTGCGATTCTTGCGCCGAGCAAAGACGATGTCATATCCTTCATGTGCGCGTTCATAGAGGCGAGGAATTTCCTCTGGTCGATCCTGGAGGTCACAATCCATCACGATAACCCAGTCACCGGCAGTATGGTCAAGGCCGGCGGTGATCGCACAGTGTTGTCCAAAATTACGTGAAAGATCGATACCCTTAACGCGGGAATCAGCTGCCGCCAGTTCCAGGATGATATCCCATGAATCATCAGGACTGGCGTCATTGACCAGGATGATTTCAAACGAATCAACCAGATCTTCCAGCACCTGGATCAGTCTCTGGTAGAGTTCTCGCAGGCAACCACTGCCGTGATAAACGGGCGAGACGATCGATATTTTCACGCGATTCTGGGAGGCCACGAGAACTTCTCCAAGCATGAAACGAGTGGGGGGTTAGTCGAGCTTTACAGATCGAGAATTTATCGCATGGGGGTGAAGGATTCGTTACGTAATGCAACCGGTTTCTGTTTGCTGGCATTTGCCCTGATGGGACACTCTGGTTTTTCCGCTATTTTCAGAAACAGGGCTTGTTCGTTCAGCTGCAAAACCGGAACTCAGTCTATGGTGCTATCGGCTTACCTGCTGGTTAGCCATTGCTTTGGCTTTCAATTCAACTGAATATCGACCCTTGACGGGTGTAGAAAGTGAGCCATGGGAGGGTGATAAGGTTTTTCAGGGGCATTATTTGGTCTCTTGTTCCCCCTGAGACGCCAGATTAGGATGCTATTTTCCGGTTGAGATTCCTGTTTTACTGGTTTTGGTTATTCGCGGTCTGTCGGTGAAAATCAGGAATTTAGAAGCGTTTCTACGAAGCCAGCGAGGCGGTAATCGAAACAAAAAAATCTTGCCGCCTTTGATTTCGTGGTTCCTACAATTTTCAAGGTTGTGAGCCAGCAACATGATGCGATTATTTTTAAAAGCGGCGCTCATGTTTGTCACACTGATGATCATGAGAGGAAACACTTGTCAGGGGGACGAGCTTCCGGACGGATGGCGTTTGCTTGGAACCAAAAACGAAGTTAACAGATTGCCCAATGGAGCAATTCAACTTCTTGAATCCCGGCGAAGTTCTGCAGGGGTTCTGTCGGCAAAGTTGAAAACTCCCCCTCGTGCTGATGCCATCTTTGTAGAGGCTTTGGCCGTATGTGATGCGCGAGGATTGAAGTTTGCTGCATTCGACGCAGAGACGGGTGAATGTGTTGGCTATTGGACCAATCCGCTGGCCGCTTCCAAAGAGACACGCTTAACTGCGGTATTGGCATTGTCCACTCGGACGAAATCTATTCGCCTGTTTGTTGGGAATCATCGTCGTGGGGCAAAAGTGACTGTTCGGAGTATCAAGTGGACATTTTTGCGGCGGGGAGTGAAGCATTCTTCTGCCGTTTACGGAGCGCGAATTGACGCAAGCCATTCGGTCCGCCAAACCTTCAAGGCAACAGGGGATCGCTTTGGGGCTGTCACGTTTCGAGTGCGACACGTGCGAGGCTTCACGGATTCACTCAACTTGTCGGTCCGAATTTATCGGTGGAAAAAGGATATGGCGACGACGATGCAGTCTGATCCACTGGCTGAGTTTGTTGTGCCAGGAAGCCGGATTCCAGGTACGCGACAGGGGAACGTCGACGAGGTGGATCTGTCAGCAACATATTTAGATGGTGCACGCGAACTGACCGTTCCCCTTGCCGCTGCCACCAAACGTGGGGAGACGCTGGTGCTGGAACTGGCAGTCGATGACTCCGACGAAGATGGTGTCGGCTTCATTACCTTTGGGTGGCTCAATGGATACGACGGTGGAATGCTGTACGAGAACAACTCGACCAGAGGGCGGGACTGGGACTTGCGATTGGAGACTTTCGATGTCGTTGAATGAAAAGCGAAAGGGAAAAGTCTGTTTCGTCTCATTGCTTCGATTTGGAGTTTCCCTAATCCTTGCCGTTCTTGTGGGCAATTCGATTGGGTACCTGTCAATTGCAGGTGGCGCCGAGGCGCCGGACCCGAAGCTGACTCGATACGAAGAACGCGTTGCTCCCTATTCGGTCGTTATTTTCACTCCTCCGCCCGACGAACGGCAGTGCCGAGAGTTGTTGACATCGATCCGCGCGATGGGGGCGACTCATTCTTTTGCATCCGTACACTGGTGGCAGATGGAAACTCTGGGTGGCAAATACGAAGCCGAAATGGGCTACCGACCTGGCTTGTTCGGGGAGCCGAGTCGTAAGGCGTTCGAAAACTATATTCGCATCAGCGAAGAACTGGGCATGAAGTCGGCGGTTCGTGTGGGTACGTTTCGGAGCACCAAGGGCTTGTTTCACCCGATGGATAAGACTGGCGACGTCCGACGATATGCCGACTGGCTCCGTGGGTTCGCACGTCGGTATCGGGGAAAGATCGAACATTACGTGGTAGGGGATGAATTGAATAAGTCGTTTCCCGCCTGGAAATGGCGTGGAACTCCAGAAGAATGTTTGCGAATGTTCATCCCGATTGCTCGTGCAATTCATGACGGTGATCCAGGAGCCAAGGTTTCCCCTGCATCGACTTCGTCATCACCAGCAACCGATTGGATTATGCGGCTTATCGAGCTCGGCCTGCCCCAACACGCGGATGGAGTCGCTTGCCATTTCAATCATCAGCGCATTGAAGATCTGGATGAAATCAAGGACTTGATGCGCCGAGTGCGGGCCGTCTGGCCAGAAGCCAAATTCTACGGAAACGGATTCGGTTACGTTGACAATACCCGACTCCACGATCATCGCCAGGCGGGCATTGTCGCTCAGTGTGCATTTACTCTTTGGGATATTGGGTGGGACAGTTTTCCATATTACACCTACCGCTTCAGTCGCACCGCCGACACTCGCCAGAACTTTGGTCTCATGCAGCCTGCCGTTGGAGGAAAACCAGCGCAGTATTCGGATGCCTGGAAAGCCTATGCGACCATTGCCCACACGTTCTACAACCGTTCGGAACTTGCCAGCCCAGCTTTCAAAATTCAGCTTAGACAGACGGAAACGCTGGCGGAAATCGAGGGTGTCCGCTTTACGATTGCACCGCCCAATCCGGTGATGCGGGCATTCATCCGCAAGGAAAAAGAGTTGCTGATTTACCTGGCTTACCGAAAATTTCGCGAGCCAGTTGCAGGAACTTGGAACATGGAACTTGATACGGATGAGTGGGAAACGCCGGAACTGATTTCACTGCTCGATCACCGAGTGCGACGCCCAATGGCGACCGAACGAACTAAGGGCAGGTTGACAGTGAAAGAAATTCCCGTCGGACTTCATCCGGTGATTCTTTCGTTTCGCCGGGTTACACGTTAAGTGATTGGTTTGTATCCCGCGTTTTGTATACTCCGATCGCATGCGAATAGTAGCATGGTGTTGAAAGAGGGAATGGCGGCATGCTATTTTTGAAACAAATCAGGATTGCCTGTTTTTCGTTTTTTTATGCATGAATTATTTAACGACCAGTTGCTGATTTGACAAACCACACCGGCCAAAGGAGACCGATCAATCATGTCGACCGATAGCGTTGTTGGCAGTGGCGATTTTATTTATCGGGCAGATGATTCATGTGTCCAGCTGCCTGATGGTGTGGATCTTGGCGAGGCAGTTGGTATTGCGGTTGATTCGCAGGATCGCCTTTTCGTGTTTAATCGTGGCGGCACCCAGCCGGTGATGGTGTTTGACCGTGACGGAGATTTCGTGCAGATGTGGGGCGCTGATCAGTTTGTTCGTCCCCATGGTATTTGCATAGGGCCCGACGACAGCGTCTATTTGACTGACGATCAAGATCACACTGTGCGAAAGTTCACGCCAGATGGCCAATTATTAATGACGCTGGGTATCCACGGTGAGTCGAGCGATACGGGCGTTGAGAATTCGAACTACCGCACGATTCAGCGCCCGGGAAGGCCATTTAATTTACCAACGAATTTGGCACTTGCGCCGGACGGTACGATGTATGTTAGCGATGGTTATGGAAATTGCTGCGTGCACAGATTTTCCCCGGAAGGTGAGCTGTTGCATTCGTGGGGAGCGCCAGGAGATGGTCCCGGCGAGTTCCAGATTCCACATGGGGTCGGTGTCGATCAGGCTGGCCGCGTCGTGGTAGCCGATCGCGAGAACAGTCGCTTGCAATGGTTTACGGCAGACGGGGAATTCGTTGAACAATGGACCGATGTTGCGAGACCGGACAACGTTTTTTTTGATGACGATGACAACCTGTACGTCGCCGAACTTGGCTGGCACGCAGGAACGCCTGATCCGCGGCCTGATGAAACTGGGGGACGCGTCAGCATATTCAGCCGTGATGGATCACTGCTCGCTCGCTGGGGCGGTGGCCGAAATCCCTATGCTGCAGGAGACTTTATCGCGCCACACGACATCTGGCTCGATTCACGAGGTAATCTGTACGTTGGTGAAGTGACGATTTCGGCGGCTGTTGCGCGCGGGCTAGTTAACGAGGATTGCCCCTCGCTGCAGAAGTTTATTAAACAATGATTGATGGGAGACACGGGAATGGAACATCGATTTACACCAACTCACTACTACACCACTTTGGGGCCGCACGAACCCGTACTGCGTGTCAGCGATGGCGATACGATCATTACGACGACTGTCGACGCTCGGGGAGTGGATCATCGTCGTGAACAGGTCACACCGAGGGGCAATCCGCAGACCGGACCGTTTTATGTCGAAGGCGCTGAACCGGGTGATACGCTAGTAGTCGAACTGGATGAAATCCGACCAAATCGTCGCTACGGTTTCGCGGGTTCGTCGGTTGCGCCAAATGTGGTCGATCCCACCTATGTACGTGAGTTACCACAAGCTGCTTCCGGTGAAGAGAGAGTTGATGCTGAATGGGATGTCGATGTCGATGCTGGCACGGCAACGCTTGTTGCACCAGAGTCAAGACTTGAGCAGCTTGTACTGCCGATCGAACCGATGATCGGTTGCTTCGGCGTAGCCGCCAAAGGAGGCCAAGCGATTTCGACTGCTACCTCGGCCGAGCATGGTGGCAACATGGACTACCGAGGATTTGCACGTGGAACGACAGTTTACTTTCCCGTATTTGAGCCTGGTGCACTCTTTTTCCTCGGTGATGGTCACGCAGCGCAGGGTGACGGAGAGATTGTGGGATCGGGGATCGAGATTTCGCTGGAGGTACAGGTGACCTTGCGGGTCTTGAAAGATAAGGAGATTGGCTGGCCTCGCGCTGAGAACGATGATTGGATCATGGCCGTTGGTAACGCTCGTCCGCTCGACCAGGCCACGCAGCATGCTACGACCGAAATGCTACGTTGGCTTCAACAGGATTATGGCTTGGATTCGCTTGGCGCAAATTTGTTGCTTTCCCAATGCGTCCGCTATGACCTCGGTAACATTTTTGACCCTGCTTACACGATGGTTTGCAAGCTTAACAAGCGGTGGTTGCCCTGAAGCTGTTTCCGAGCGCGACATTGACAGCAACCGCGACTGTCAACTTTCTGCAGAATCGACGGCTCTAGGCGCAAACCGCCCTTAGCGGCGATCGAAAGTAAGTCAGGAGAGGTTGATAAGGTTATTTATGGCCAATACTTACCCCCTTGTTCCTCCTGAGACGGCGGACTAGGATGCTAGTTTACCCTTTTAGTCGCTGTTTTGACTGGTTTTAGTCATGAGATGTGTGTTGTCGGCCGTCGTCCAAAATGTTCCTGGTGTGTTAGCGCACATTTCAGGAATGTTAGCCTCGCGCGGTTACAATATTCACTCGCTGGCTGTCGGTGAAACCGAAGATCCGAATTTGTCTCGCATGACGCTTGTAGTGATGGGAGATGCCCCGGTTTTAGACCAGGTTGCTAAGCAACTCGAAAAGGGCGTCACGGTA
>JAKVBZ010000162.1 GCA_022448645.1 Pirellulaceae bacterium | reverse complement strand
GCAACCGCTTGAGCACGTTCCAGATCTCGGGAAGCAATCGCCACGATTTCACAGTGAGACGACTGCTGCATTGCCGGAATGACATGTCGCGTGCCGATCTTCGCAGTACTCAATACACCCCAACGAATCTTTGCCATTTAAAAGTTCCTTCGCAAAGCTCAAATTTTGTAGGAAAGGTCGCACTCCGACCGTGATCCATGCACTGACCGGACCACAATCCAAATAGCGACTCATGCCGTAAACCCTTTTATTTTAAAGATCAAACTGCCCCTGTACATCACCTAGCCACGCTAGGAACAACCGACCAGGATGTGGTTTCACTGACCGAGGCCAGCCCCCACATTGGTCACTTCAAGATCGCGAGCCCGTTGGGTGGCGACCTCAAGAACAATTCTAAACATGACAAGCGCACCCTGCGATTCTGCGGGCGCCAGCCTTGCTCAGAAGGAGACCAGTGGATGGGATCACCGGGTAGCAGAACCACATCTCGTTCAATGTGCCCTGTCCAACATCCCCCGGCCCCATTCGATGCATATTCGTGGCCGAACGCCAAGGTATGCTCACCGCTCCATCTTGAATAGGAGTCGATTTCCTACACGGCAGCTAATGAAAACGGCCGTCGATAGCCCAAACATCGACAACTCGTCCGTTCTGGTGAACAAACATCCGCGGATAAAGATTACACGTCGAACAACAGTGGCTAGGAAGAAACTCGACGGTGTCGCCCATTCTCCAGGTTGGGGCATTGAGCACAACACAATGCTCCTCTGCCCTAAAAAACGGAATCTCTACATCCGTGTTGTGTTTAATTTGTGGCAAACCAAATTCTGCTCCCGCTGATTTCACTCCTACATTCAGAACCCAGCGATCTGCCTGCTGGCTAATCACGGTGGCCAAAATAGACAGCGCGATATCAAATTCAGGCATCAGTGTGTGGTAGTACCAATCCATGGTCGCGTAACTGCCCGCTTGGACCTCGGTGACCCCTTCAAGCGTCCCGCTGTAAGGATAAGTCGACGAGGAGCAGCCGCTAATCGTCGGAGTGGCAATGTGATTCTCTTCGAGCAACCGGCGAGTTGCGACGGCTTTCCCCATAGATTCGCGGACTTTTACTGCACGCTCTTGCTTGTCCGCCACGCCAACTAAATGCCCCTCATAGGCTTGAATGCCACGAAACTCCGTGTGAGGCAGGTCAATCACTTTTTGGGCCAATTCCAGTGCCGGCTCTCCGGGCGCCACGCCACATCGCCCCATGCCGATGTCCACTTCGACGAGCAATCCTACGGTAGAACCAACTTCCTGCGCGGCAGCAGAAATCGCGGTTGCCTGCGATTCGTGGTCTACGGCAACTTGCACGGTACATTTTTCGGCGAGGCGAGCCAAACGATCGAGCTTCCCTTGCCCCACAACCTGATTGGCAATAAGCACATTGTCGATTCCAGCCTTCGCTAAAGCCTCAGCTTCATCAATCTGGGCACATGTGATTCCTACGGCATTTCCTGTCTCAACCTGCATTTGGGCCAAACGAGAGCATTTATGATTTTTGAAATGAGGTCGAAGCTTGGCCGGTTTGTCGTCAAAAAAGGAAGCCATCCTGCGCAGATTGTTCCGACAAACATCCAGGTCGAGCAACAATGCAGGTGTATCCAATTCTTCGATCGGTCTGCCGATGGCAGGGTGTTCAGGCATGGTATTCTCCGAAGAGAGTTTTTCAAATTCAACGGTGATCTGCGGGGACCAATGACGAAACGTAGTGCCGCATCCGGATGACAAACAGGTCGGCACGAACAGATTCAGCTTGCGGGTAACGCCTGTCGCAAGATTCTTATCCAGTTACCATGAAAAATCGCATCGATGTCTTCCGACGAGTATCCTCGTGAGGCGAGAAAGCCATCTAACTTCTGCAAATCTGAAATACGATCCATTCCGGTGGGGCACTGTTCGGTGCCGAAACCACCATCCAAGTCAGAACCGATGGCAGCATGTTGACTGTTTCCGGCCAGTTGGCACACGTAGTCAATATGGTCCGCGACAGCTTCGATATCTACGACCTCCCGCGTCGTTTTCCGGCGTTCCCAACCAGGGTACAACATCCAGGCATCGAGTGCCGCGCCCACGACACCACCACGTTCGATAATCATCATGAGCTGTTCGTCACTGAACTGCCGTTGATGCGGCACTAGTGACCGACAATTTTGATGGCTGGCGATTACAATTCCTTCGAATCGTTCTACAGCCTGAAAGAAACTCGTATCGCACAAATGGGTTGTGTCGAGAATCATCCCTAATTCTTCAAACTCTTTCAGCAAAGCAAAACCTGCTTCAGTAACAGGACCTTCTTCGCCAGTACCGGACGCATAGGCACTACAACCATAGTGCACCAGGCTGGCACATCGTAAACCGTCTGCATACCAATCCGCTGCTTGACTAGGATCAACAATCGCGTCCGAACCTTCCATAGCAATCACTGCACCTACCGGCAAAGACGAATCGATCCCAGCAGACGTCTCCCTGTTACATTGATCCCAGTGTGCGTCGAGATCAGTAACGGTGCGAATGATCCGCATCTCTTTCCGCGCAACAAGCCGATGATAATAGGCCAGTTGAGACTGCGCGTAAGCATAGGCCATGTCATGCGTGGGAAAATCCAGTGTGGCGTCATGAACCCCCGCCCTGGCATAGGGAACTCGTCCCATCATCGTCGCGAATCCGATGGCAATGCGCCCCTGCCTCATCTCCGGCAGGCTGACGGTCGCTTTTCCGCGAAAATGTATGTCCGTCTTTTGGGCATCGACACGGTTGAGTTCATCCAACGTCAATGTTAGGTCACGCCTCCAGGCCATGGCATTCCACGCCAGATCCAAATGGCTATCAATAATATTTCGCATCGCAGTTTACTCTTTGCAGGGCTATGATTCTGGTCTTTGAAACGATTCTGGTCTTTGAAACTCTCTATGCTACCCAACCCGTTCACACACGACTTGGCTGTCACGAATACCTCGTAAAGTTCACATCATAGCAGGTTCTGCTGGTCGTCTGAGTGGGGGGTGGTTGATTAGCGAGATAAAAAACCCGACGATGTGTGCTTGACTGACCAACGAAGGACCAAACCAAAGGTGCCATGATGGTTTCTAATGAAGAGCCTACCATTCATCAATTGTTCGACTTAAGTGGTAAAACGGCACTGGTGACCGGTGCAAGTGGTTGGTTAGGGTCATCGCTTAGCCGCGCTTTGGCCGAAGCAGGTGCCAGTGTTGTCGTTTCAAGTCGAAATGCCGAAAGGGCCCAGCAAGCTGCCGACGCCTTACCCACACCGGGAAGTGCCAAGCATCACGGAGTGGAACTTGACCATACCCAGTCAGATTCTCTTGAGTCGGGCTTTCAGGCAGCCGTCGAATCCACGGGACAGATTGACATCCTGGTGAATAACGGACTCGATCCACTTGGCAAAGATCTGAGCAATTGTACTTTTGACGAGTTTCTACAGCATCAGGCGAATACCGCAGGCTATTTCATTTTGACCCGACAATTGCGCGAGCACGCCGTGCAGCGAGGAGCTCCAGGGTCGGTTGTCCTTTTAGGATCGATGTACGGCCAAGTTGCGTCGTATCCAGACACCTATGCTGGAGTAAACACCGCTAGCCCCGTAGCCTATCACGCCCACAAAGGTGGAGTGATCCATATGACGCGTCACTTAGCGGCCTACTACGCCAGTGACAACGTGCGCGTGAATTGCCTCAGTCCGGGGCCATTCCCCAAAGATTCGGTGAACGACACCATGGTAGAACGATTGTGTGAAAAACTGCCGATGAAACGCATGGGACTTCCCCACGAATTAAAGGGTGCCTTGCTGCTATTGGTAAGCGATGCAGGCAGCTACATCACAGGCGAGAACATTACCGTTGACGGTGGCTGGCGGGCTTGGTGAATGCTACTCGTTGTGTTCAGAAAACTTCCAACAATCCTTTGCGGTTCAGCGCAATTATGAAGTTTTGCTGCTTTCACACCGTTTTCTAGAATTTCACGAATTGCTAGACTGTGGAAAGTCTAAATTGGCGTCCAGCGAAGCGGCAATTCCACGTGTTCTAACGTGTGCCGCAGGGAAAGGCCTGCTCTCGTGGCGAATAAGGAACGACTACAATTTCGCGATGCCGCCGTCGCCAGCGGTCTCGTGACCGCTGCGCAGATTGACAGCGCTATTGCGGAAGTAGCTGCTTCTGTGCTCAGCGAATCGTCTCTTGCATCTGAGGCCCCGATCGCTCATGACCAGGTCTCGGATGACAAGTTTTCTAACAACAAGGCCAGCGATCGGACCAAAACCGAAGATTCTCCGGTCGACCAAGTCACCGATTATGAATTGGCCGCTGAACTTGTTCGACGCGGCGATTTAACTCAGTATCAAGCCGCACAACTCAGATCCGGGCAGAAAAAATTCCACCTGAAAGATTACCGCATTGTTGACTTTATTGGCAAAGGTGGAATGGGGCAGGTCTTCCGTGCCGTGCACGAGCTGATGGGACGCGAAGTTGCGATCAAGGTGCTTCCCCGAGAGCGTTGTACGCCAGAAGCCATCCAGAATTTTTCACGTGAAGTTCACAATCAGGCAAAGCTGGACCATCCCAACTTGGTACGGGCTTTCGACGCCGGACACGACGGAAATGTGTACTTTTTGGTCACTGAATACATTCCCGGTACAGATTTACGCCGCCTCGTGCGACGTCAGGGACGACTCACTGAACAGCATGCTGCCAAAGTCGTCATGCAAGCCGCTATGGGGCTCGACTATGCCCACCAACGCGGCCTGCTACATCGAGACGTAAAACCGGGGAACATCCTGGTCACGCCCGACGGAACTGCCAAGCTTTCTGATTTGGGACTGGCCGGATTCATGGACGAAAAACATCAGGATCCACGTTCCGGAAAGATCGTGGGAACTCCAGACTACATTTCACCAGACTCCATCCGGTCTCCTCATAGCGTACAGCCAATTTCGGATATTTATTCTTTGGGCTGCACATTGTATTACGCCGTCACCGGAAAAGTTCCGTTCCCGGGAGGAAACACTCGAGACAAAATACGTCGACATATGGAAGAAGTTCCTTGGCATCCGCTACGGTTGAATCCAGACCTGAGTGATGAGTTTGTCGAGGTCATCGCAGACATGATGGAAAAAGATCCCGTGTTACGGATACTTTCAGCTCGCGAAGTTGTCTTGCGGCTCGAAACGTGGGCTTCCGACGAAGGTCCCATCGTTTCGCAACCGACACGATCCCGCTGGTTGCCACCGCCCGTTCCATTGGGAGAAGACATCAGTGACACCACCGAGATCCACGATCTCCCAGAAAGCCAGAGCGGAAGCGGAAGCCAGATATCTCAAGGCACCAACGCATTAGCGTCTGTGATGGAAGAAACTTCGTCGACATCCTCGGCAAGTCATTTATCGGTCAGTCATTCCTCTGTGAGCAACTCGTCCTTCGGCAACTCAGCTACTCGCGTTCGCACCCCTGGTTTTGACGATACGGATGAAGACATGCAGGCCTCAGACGCCCGTCAGGTCTTGCCAATTTGGGATCGCCGACAAGTTGCACGCACAGTCACCACAGCACTGGTGATCGCCATCCCCATTTCGCTTTTTTTGGGGGCTCTGCTGGCTCTGCTGATCGTCGAATGGTTGGTTTAAGCTCAGCCGTCTAACTCTTTCAGGCAGCGACGCAGATATTCAATACTGTCTCGAGCCAAACTTTCTACGCCCGGCTCATAATCGAAGACTTCCACAGAAACCCATCCTTGATAATTAACATCTCGCAACGCTTGAAGAATAGGCAGGAAATCAATGTCTCCCATTCCGGGGCCACGCAAGTTAGCATCATTGGCGTGAAAATGGATCATGTACTCAGCGTGATCTCGGATAATCTGATCAATCGGGGTCCCTTCACTGGACATTGCCTTGACGTCCAAATGCAAACGACAATTTGGTGCGTCAACCAGATCAACCAATTCGACTCCCGCATCGGCGGTCTGTAAAAAATCACCCTCTTGAGGACTGAGTGGTTCTACAGCCAACATCACACCTAGTCGTGCAAACTCCGGCATCGCTTGTCGGATCACGTAGGCCGCACACCTCAGGCCCTGCTCATGCGAAACGCCGGGCAACAAATTACGTTGTTGCGGTGATCCAAGCACCAGGACCTTGCCCCCCAAATCATGGCACAGTCGCCCCAATTCAATCAAATATTCGGCCGTACGATTTCGCACCTCTTTTTCCGGAGACGTCAAATAGAAACCCTCTGTGAACGCCAACAGCCAATGCAGGCCGACACTCTCCAATCCTGCGTCATCCAACTGTCGTCGCACCTGCTCGCGTTGTTCCGGAGTGATCTGCCGCACATCCTTGTGAATCGTGAAGGGGGCAAATTCGATTCCGGAATATCCACATTCACGTGCGAACGCAAAAGCCTTCTCGAAGGGCCAATCCTGGAATGTCTCGTTGCAGATTGCGAATTTCATATCAGTGCTCGATGCAAGGAAA
>JAKVBZ010000161.1 GCA_022448645.1 Pirellulaceae bacterium | reverse complement strand
GGCGGAGGGTCGTGCAGGTTACGTATTTCCAATGTCTCAAATCGAAGTCGTAATGGACGATCACATGGATGGGTACGATCACTACGGAGACTGGATGGGATTAGTGTGCGGCGGCTTTGCTTGTGCAGTTTCAGACGGGGTCTTTTCATTGAAGAACCTGAAGCAGTGATGGTTTTTTAAATAGTGACAGGTTAAAAAAACCTTACAGATCAAACGAATCTCGATAGAACATTTTGGAAGGGTCTTTTATCAACGGTCGAGAGTTACCGGATGTCCCTTGTTTGGGAGTCAGTGTTCACGTTGTCTACCATTATTTGCGAAGTCTTACGCTCCTGTCATTTCGCAAGTTGCATCGGTTCCCAGCGTGGTCTGGCATCGAAATGCCGGCATTAAACTCTCTCTGTATTTAGGTTTGGGGCAAAGAGATGTCTGCCGCGCCTGGATTCGATACCGCAAATCTGCGACGATATTTCTAGCGCAAGAATGTGACCTGGATTTGGAGGGATGGTATGTATTTAGCCTTTAGAGTCCATCATATATAATGAGAAGATCATGGTCCGTCTGCTGATCATGCCTTGGGAAACACCTCAAGCTGTCAGGTGGGTTAAAAGCTGTTCTTTCTGCACACGTAGCCGTGGTCCATGTAATGTGACTCGGGACGGGGTCCCAAGCTATGAGTCAATAAGTCCTGGTCGTGCGTGAATCACACTGAAATCTTATCGCTAAGGAACATCATGGCGAAAAAATATCGCGTGGGCATCATCGGAAGTACCGGACGGGGTGATTATGGCCACGCTACTGATAAGGCTTTTAACAATCTGCCGAACGTTGAAGTCGTGGCTGTGGCAGATACCGATGAGGTAGGTCGGAAAAAGGCTCAACAGAGAACCCGCGCGCCGCGGGCCTACGCTGACTATCACAAGATGCTAAAAACAGAAAGCCCAGACATTGTGGGGATCTGCCCGCGCTGGATCGACGAGCATCACGAAATGTTGATGGCAAGCGCCGAAGCGGGCTGTCATATCTATATGGAAAAACCGTTCTGCCGGACTCTAAAAGAATGCGACGAAGTGGTCGCGGCACTGCAAATGCGCCACCTGAAACTAGGCATCGCTCACATCACACAATACTCGCCTGTCGTGGACAAAGTACGCGAGATCATTGCCGCTGGCCAAATCGGCGAAGTGCTAGAAGTGCGGGCTCGAGGAAAAGAGGATCGTCGCGGCGGCGGTCTGGACCTGTGGGTTCTGGGGACACACGTCTTGACGCTGATGCGGACTTTCGGTGGAAACCCATCGAGCTGCTCGGCTACGGTCTCTTTTGAAGGTCAGCCTGTGTCCAAAGATAATATTTTTGAGGCACCGGAAGGGATTGGGTTGATCGCCGGCGATCGATTGCACGCCGTCTATCAGCTCGAGAATGGTGTCGTTGGCCAATTTGCCTCGGTCAAGAACCGTCGAGGAGATCCGACTCGCTTTGGATTGATGATCTATGGGTCCCAAGGCATCGTGGAGTTACAAAGTGGATACCTTCGGCCAGCCTATATTCTCGAAGATAGTAGTTGGTCGCCCGGACGTACCGGTAGTCAGTGGCAAACGATTTCCTCGGCCGGGATTGGACAACCGGAACCGCGTACCGATGGAGATTACGACGGCGGCCACAAAGCGGCCATACGCGATCTTATTCATGCGATTGAAAATCAAGTCGATACAAAATGCTCAGAAGTGGAATGCCGCACGACTGTGGAAATGATCGTTTCGGTATTCGAGTCAAACCGAGTGGGCGCTCCCGTGCCATTGCCATTGGCAACCCGGGTGAATCCGTTGACACTATATTGAGGGATGTGCAGTGAAAGTGTGGTAGGGTTGGATTAGACGATTAGGAAACTTTGATGAGTTGGAAAAGTGTCTCTACGAGAAAACAACAAGCATGAGACTTTGTCGTAAACGATTGATCGTTATCTTTGGTGTTGTCGCGTGGGCTCTCACAGCGGGGCCTATACCTGCTGGCCATGCGGCGGACAGTGACGATGCGCCTTTGACGCATTGGGCATTTAACCGTCCGTTGCGACCTGATTTGCCAGCAGTCGAAAATAAGGAATGGCCTCGTCAGGGACCCGATTGTTTCATCCTGTCACGTGTTGAATCTGCAGGCGCAGTACCGGCGCCGATGACAGATAGAGCTCGACGGATTCGGCGCGCGACTCTCGATCTAACGGGACTACCGCCAACGTTGCACCAGCTGGATGCCTTTTTGCAAGATGAGTCGGAAAACGCATGGGAGAAAGCAATTGATCGGTTGCTCGCTTCGCCGCGCTATGGCGAACGGATGGCGGTCATCTGGTTGGATCTGGCGCGCTATGCTGATACCGACGGCTATCAAGACGATGAGCCTCGCACGATGTGGCGTTGGCGTGAATGGCTGATCGACGCGTTGAACGACAATCTGCCGTTGGATCAATTCACGGTGGAGGTGCTAGCGGGCGATCTGTTGCCCGATTCCCAACCCGAACAAGTTCTGGCTACTGGTTTTTTGCGCAACAATCGTACCAACGGCGAAGGGGGTTCGATTGCCGAGGAATTTCGCGTTGAGTATACGGTCGACCGACTCGAAACCGTGGGATCCACTTGGCTGGGGCTGACAGTGGGATGCGCACGGTGCCACGACCACAAATACGATCCGTTATCGCAGAAAGAATTCTACGAGTTGTTCGCGTTCTTTAATCAGATACCGGAAAATCCTATCTACCGGCGCAGCGGTCCGCCCACCATCAAAGTGCCCAGTCGATCGATTCAATATCGACTGGACGCCATCGATGAATTGTTGAAGGCGATTCCTGCTGAATCGACGCGCGGGAAGCAATTGACTGAGGACAAGGAGAATTTGCTGAAGCAGGTACCTGACACGATGATCATGGCCGACGGCGAGCCGCGCGAGACCTATGTGTTAAACCGTGGCCAGTATGATAATCCCGGCATCCAAGTCAGCGCGGGTGTGCCTGCAAGTTTACCGCCACTACCCGATCAGGCTCCACGAAATAGGTTGGGATTGGCGCGCTGGCTGATGGATTCCGAACATCCAATGACTTCCCGTGTCATTGCCAACCGATTTTGGTCTATTCTTTTCGGAGTCGCTCTGGTGGATACGGCCGATGACTTTGGCATCCAGGGCGATTTGCCGGCGAACCCGGACTTGCTGGACTGGCTAGCTCGGGAGCTACCTCGCTTGGATTGGGATGTGAAGAATTTTCAGCGGATGATGATGACAAGTGCGACCTATCAACAATCTTCCCGAAAATCGCGATCGACCGAGGTACCGCCATCTCGGTATTCGCCGTTTCCGCGCAAAAGGCTGTCCGCCGAGATCATTCGCGATCAGGCGTTGGCGGTTAGCGGATTGTTAGTCGAAAGGTTGGGTGGTCCTTCGGTGAAGCCTTATCAGCCCGACGGACTGTGGGGCGAAATCGCCGGAGTATCGACCAGCCAATACTCGGATGGATACCAAGTGGCCAAAGGTCCTGATTTGTATCGCCGCAGTCTATATACGTTTTGGCGACGTACGATCCATCCACCGGGAATGGAAGTATTTGATGCTCCCAGCCGAGAAATCTGTGCGACACGGCGGCAACTGACCAATACCCCATTGCAGGCACTTGCCTTGCTGAATGACACTATTTTTGTAGAGGCATCAAAGGGGCTGGGGACGCGGATGATACATGAAGGAGGGAAAACTCTACAGGAACGGACTCGCTTTGGATTTCGGACAGTGATGGCTCGTGAACCAGTCGAGTTGGAAATGAATGTGTTAGTGGCAGGGACCGAAAAGCATCTGGCCCACTATCGTAGTGATGAAGAGGCAGCACTCCAGCTGGTGCAGATTGGCGAGTCGGCGCCGGATGCGACGATCGAGCCCACCGAATTGGCGGCTTATATGGCACTTGCCAATACGTTGTTGAACTTGGATGAAGCGATTAATCGAGAATAAGTAGTGTGTAGCCAGGGTCCCAAGTTAAAATATGGACCAAAAGGCGAACGACTTGTTAAACACTTCATGGCGTTGGGTGCCCACCGCATTAAAAGTTTTGGAAGTAAGACGACATGGACCCGCGGATTGAATATCAGAATTTAATAACGCGCCGCCATTTCTTTCAGCAAACGGGAGTTGGCATTGGCGGCGCTGCGCTGACCACGATGTTGGCAGAAGATGCGATGGCAGCTGCGCAAGCCGACGTGTCGCCGAGGAGTGGTTTGCCCGACTTGCCGCATTTCACGCCCAGCGCCAAGCGAGTCATCTATTTGTGCCAATCCGGCGGGCCGTCTCAGATGGATTTGTTCGATTACAAGCCAAAAATGAAGGATTGGTTTAACGTTGAATTGCCTGAGTCTGTACGCCAGGGGCAACGGCTGACAACGATGACTTCTGGCCAAAACCAGTTTCCTGTAGCGCCATCGATCTACAATTTTTCTCAGCATGGCGAATGCGGCGCATGGGTAAGCGAACTGATGCCACACACGGCTGGAGTAGTGGATCGTATCTGTTTTGTGAAATCGATGTTTACGGAGGCGATCAATCACGATCCGGCGATCACCTTTCTGCAGACTGGCTCTGAACGAGCTGGGCGCCCCAGCATGGGAGCTTGGTTGTCCTACGGACTAGGCACCGAGAACAGTAATCTGCCGTCGTTCGTGGTCATGACATCCAACGGTCATGGCAGTCAGCCGTTGTACAAGCGTTTGTGGGGTAGCGGCTTTTTGCCGACAACCTATCAGGGTGTGCGGCTGCGGGGAGTCGGCGATCCAGTGTTGTATCTGTCGAATCCATCGGGCATGAATACGGCCACACGACGCCAGATCCTGGACGATCTAAACCAATTGAATCAGTTAAAGCACGAGGATTTTGGTGATCCAGAAATTTCGACGCGGATTGCCCAATACGAATTAGCATTTCGCATGCAGTCCTCTGTGCCGGAACTGAGCAACATTGACGATGAACCAGAGTACATTTTCGACATGTATGGCGAGGATTCGCGGAACAGGGGAACCTATGCGTCCCATTGTCTGCTGGCGCGGCGATTGATCGAACGTGGTGTTCGTTTCGTACAGTTGTTTCATCGTGGCTGGGACCAGCATCAAAGCCTACCCTCGATTCTGCCAAAGCAATGTAAAGGTACCGATCAGGCAACGGCGGCACTGATTCGAGATCTCGACCAGCGTGGGTTGCTCGACGACACGTTAGTGATATGGGGTGGTGAATTCGGCCGCACGACGTATTGCCAAGAGAAGCTGACGCGAACCAATTACGGCCGCGACCATCACCCCCGTTGCTTTACTATGTGGCTGGCGGGTGGTGGAGCCGCAGGCGGACAAAGTTTCGGTGAGACTGACGACTTCAGCTACAACATTCGTCAAAACCCGGTACATGTTCATGACTTGAATGCCACGATATTACATTGCTTGGGCATTGATCACGAACGGTTGACTTATCGGTTTCAAAGCCGCGATCACCGGCTTACCGACGTGCATGGAAAAGTAATACAAGAACTGCTCACTCAACGATCCTAGCGATATCGGTTAGCACGGTATCTACCTCTAGATCGCGGTCGTTTACTGTCCAGCCGAACGAGCCGGTGCGACAAAACATTGTTATACCTCGGCCCGGCGCTAGCGGCTTACGTACTGGGTGAATCTCGTTAATTCAACTCTGCGCTGTACTACTAGTCGCTTGCTTCTCGCAGCAGTTTCTTGATGTTTAGATCGATCTGATCGGGTTTGTGGCTCGTAAAGCGCACGGAACCTTGACGATCGTAGAGTGCATAAAACGGGATTTCACCATCAGCAATCTCGAATGCTTCAAACCCCTTTTGTCCGACACCGTAACGACTGACAAGATGTTCGAAGTCCGCGCCACTTTGACTGAGGAACTCGGTGATCTGAGCAGTGGCATCTGGTTCATCCATACTTACTGAGACGACAGCCAGATTCTTGTGTGAATATTTTTGGCTTAGTTGCACTGTGTGTGGGAATTGTTCACAGCAATGGAGACACCAGGTCGCCCAGAAATCGACCAACACGACCTGGCCACGGTATTTGGCAATCGTTTCATCAAAACCGGCTCGGTCCACGATGGACAATTCAAGGTTGACCGAATCACTTACGTCGTGAGGTGGAGAGGTACTCGCTACGGTGGAACTGGTAGGATCCGGTGACCTGGCCGCGTTGCAGCCGAGAGCGAACGCCGTAAGCCATA
>JAKVBZ010000160.1 GCA_022448645.1 Pirellulaceae bacterium | reverse complement strand
TGCGTGTCCACCATGATGTGCGTGTCCACCATGATGTGCGTGTCCACCATGATGTGCCCGCCAACCATGATGTGCGTGCCGGCCAAAGGGGACAACGACTTTTGGGTGATGTGCTCTGGATATACTGGAATTTAACTCGGACAATGCACCAGAAGTTGCTTCGGCAAAAAATCTTCCAGACGCTTCGGCAAAGTTGTCTGTAAAGGTGCCAGGAAGGGCCGATGCCGAATGACTTGCTGCGTAGGCAGCACGGTGTCGGTGTGGATACTGAACAAAACCTTGGCCACTCACTAGGCGTGCTTCGGCGTCAGTAACTGGGGCAATTTGAGGGATTCCCCAAGCTTCGAAATGGCTCTGCAGATCGGGTTCGTCACCAACTGCATTACCGGCCAAACAAAGCGCACCGATGAATATGAAAGTCAGCAGTAAATACTTCATGGCTACTTTACCCATAAGATCTAAATAAGAAATAATTTTTACGATAATAGACTGTGATGCTATGATAGTCGACTATCGTGGTCAACCGACCAACATGAGATGAATGATGCTTGTAGATGAGGTAAAATTAATGCGATCGTGAAGTGGCATAGCCGGTGGATAGCAATTGGACATCAACGACTGCCATGCCAACGGTTTACGGAGCTTCTGACGAAGAGAAAACGGATCTCCAAGGCGAGTTAGTCTTTGTGAGTTTCCCCAAACACGCTTCACTACTGCGAACCCGTGCGCCAAGTGCGCCGTATTCTGCGCGCCTTTGCCGTGTGAATTTTCCGGGGAATCTTGCGATTGTTCGTTTCCCCGAGGGGGTTACTGCTGCCTCGTCAGTTAGGGTGCAGGGTGCTGCAACTAGCGGAAATTGGCTCTTTTTATTGGTGGGCAGATCGGCGTTGCATCCGGTGTCTGCACTCAACGGCTTCGCTATTTCCTGTGGGCTTATAGCCTATGCACTTTGGCCATGTCACCCTTTTCGGCGTTCGCTAACGACGCATTCCGCAATGGCAACGGCGCGGTCCCAAATTGGACGAATTTATCAGCTGGGAGCTGACCTTATCGGAATCCTTACGCGAACCGTCTTGGGGGGTCTGCCTACTTGACGATCATTCCCCTTCTATAGTCAGTGTTTTTCGAGTTCGATGTTGTTCAAAAAACTCGTTTTTAAGGATCACTCTGATGTTTCGAAAACAATTAGCCTTCCTGGCGCTGATGTTCACTTTCCTATTTGTCCACGACAACACAGTAGCAGTGGCCCCGGTGCAACTGGACGTGCGATCGATGAAAGACTCGTCGATCGTTGTGGCCGAGACGGCCCTGGAAAGCGAGAAATATACCGTTGGAAGGTCTTGCTCTACGTCGGCCAGGCCTGGATGAGATCCACTAAATGCAAGTCAACTCACCAGGTGCGCTAAATTCTGCGTCGCTTGTTGCTGTCATCGACTTGGCATCGTGGCCATCGATCGCTAGTAGGCAATGCTTGTCTGCATGGGGGCTGAATTGCCGATCCAAGCGCAAACAACGTGTAAAGGGAAGCGGGCAGATGCGACCCGTGATCATCGGTCATTGGATCGATGGTCTTCGCGCGTCCTAACGAGCGAATCCAATTCGTCGATACTAACAATCCAGCCACGACACGACGCCGCCGAGCAATGGCAGGGAATGGCAGAGATTGCAGGCCAGTTGTAGTCGATTGTTAACTCTTCGCCGGGCCTGATGTCGCGTAGCGCGATCAAGTACAACGGAGCCACGTCTCCATTCATCCCGTCATCATCGAACCAGTCGAACTCACAATTCGGTTCGCAACTATGGTTCAGATATCGGAAGGGCGCGTACGGTTCCAACTGAGTTCGCTCGTCAATTTCGAATGAATACGCGGATCCGCTCGCAGAATCTTTGACAACCTCGCCGGTGATCTCACCGATGATCGCGTTACGTGGATAACTGAGTTCCGAAAACACGCCCTTCCCAACAGGCGTATCACCGATGGTTACCGAACCGTCTCGATGGACCGACGTGCTCCCGTTATTCACCATTAACGTTTTCTGATTCTGATACGAATTCTGATCGCACCAACTCCAAATCAAAGTAGCGATTTTTTCCTACAAGTGGCTAAGGAAAGAATCATCTTCTTTTGTCGATGCCGCCAGGGTTTGCGGAGGAGGGCCTCGAACCCCCAACACGCGGATTATGATTCAGGGGGTGATCCCCTACAACCCCGAGACAAACACATGTCCTGAAAACTGCGCAGCTTTTGACGCAGCGGTTGGGTTCGCAGGTTGGCGTTTCGAACGCGGTATCGCGTGCAGGTGTGCTCCGTTCTTGCCTGTTCTTCGTTGAAAAACAGCGCGAGGCAATACTAGCCGTGCTGCCGTCTTACTGAAGCGATTGCGGCGGTTCACCGTCGCCGGTCATCTCGCCTTTGAGCAGCCAACTCAAGTTAAACTTGGCCATGGTCGAGCCGCCTTTGGGGCCACCTTCGAAGTGAAGATAAACCCAACCTTCGCTATCTGTCCCGGGGCGTCCGGCGTTGATCGATGAGTAGGCGAAACTGCCTTCGAAGACGAGCCGCTTCAACGGCCACGTCTTACCTCCGTCGAAGCTGGCCCAAACCGTTCCCAGCCTGCGTCCGGCAGGGCTATCGCAGTTGCTGTAAATCAAAACGTCTTTGCCGGCCACCGGAAGCCGCACCAGGCCCCCCATGCAACCGTAGTTGGTATCTTGTGGGCCATCGGGCAGCACTGGGACCATTTTCAAGTCGGTCCAGGTCTCGCCACCGTCTTTACTGATGCAGGTCCAGCGCCGGCGGGGGCTGGCACCTTCTTCGGCCCAGTGCCGGCGTGAATTGTAATAGACGGTGCCGTCGGAAAGCTCAGCCACGGTTGCTTCGCCCGTTCCGAAGGCCGGAAACGGTTCGCTGGTGCGCCAAGTCTTGCCTCCGTCGTCGCTGTAGATCGCGTTGGTATAGTGCCTGGCCCAACGATCGCGGGCATTTCGCCCGGCATACCAGCGCGACGGGCGGATCAATCGGCCTTTGTGCTTGCCGTGCCGCAGCGTGATGCCATGTTCATTCATGTGCATCGACGGTACGTTGCCTTTGCTGTCCGGTTTGATCAGGGTCTCCTGCTGCTGCCAAGTCTTGCCGTTGTTGCTACTTCGGAATATTCTCAGCGGCGCGGGCGGGTGGCGGTCTTCGACGAACGCAATGATGTCGCCACTGGTTTCATCGACCGTCATGCCGCCGCATTGAAAGCCGGGTTTAGAGATGATGATCTCGTCGCCCCAGGTCTGGCCACCGTCTAAACTCCGGCGAGCGCGAACGCCGGACGTGCCGAAGGTCGCCACGATCGTTCCGTCGACGGCTACCACCACGTTGGGAAAACGTTCATCGCGAAACACCTGCTGCAATTCGAGGTACGGCTCGGCCAGGTACGGCTCGATGTTGCCTTCTGCGGAATGTCCAGCTGCCGTCTTCGATTCGGCATTGGCAACTGATTCAAAGGAAATCTGTGCCGCAAGGGCGGCGATTGCCGCGAAGGTCGCAAACAGATGTTGTGGTTTTCGATTGACCATGACTTCACTGCGAAAAGACGGGTTAGGTTGGCGTCCTGATGGACGGCGTCGTGGCCTGGAATTTTAACTTGGCAGCACAGTAGTTACCATCGTGGCGGAACTTATTTTGCCGATTGCCAGTTGTAATATTCAATGAAGATGGACTTGCAAACGTTGCACTGCTGTTTAAAGTTTTCCAGCTTGCGATACGATTCGGCCCGTATCCCGGAGACGGTATTGCGTTTCCGAACAATGTCTGCTGGACCTTGGCCTTTGCCTCCTTTCTGTGCCTGTTAGAAACTGACACTGATCCCAACCCCGAACACCCCTTAATATTCATCCCAAAATGTCCTTTTTGCGTTTACCCCATGAAGTTTTCCGATTCGATGCTGCGGGTGAATTTCTCCTGCCGGCCAGGTCACTAGTGGGTGGGGTTACCGAGGGGAAGACATGCAATTTCCTGTGAATGGTTTTATGATGGATCCAAAGATTGAACCATCAATCGTCTACATGTGAGGATTTCCTGGGATTCACCTTTATCATGAACACGACTTCAGATTTAACGGCTAACACAACAAGGAAACCAACGATGCCTCGCCTTCGAATCGGATGGTTGTTGAGTTTAATAATCTGTACTGCCATCTGGGCGGATGATCGGAGCTTAATAGCGCCAAACGATGGAAGTACTGCAGCATTGGACAATGACATTCCATCATTCAAAACAATCATAACAGAGATTTTTCCGGAACCGGGCTGGATCGTGGTCGAGGTCACGTACGGGGACGATCGGCCAGCGCCGATAGGTTCCTCTCTGGAAGTCCAGGTTGTAGAGATCGATAGCGCAAAAGTGGTTACAAAGGAAGTCAAAAAAAACTGGCCCCAGGGCAACACGCTTAAGTTGACGCTCAACGCCAGATCATTACCGGCTGGGGATTATCTGATACGCACGGCTGTACTGGCCGCCGACGGAATCGCGATGACCAGTGCGGCAGAACGATCGGTCTCTTGGCCAGGACAATCTGAAGAATTCAAGGGCGTTAAGATTTTAAACAATCTTGTCTGGGAACTTCTCAGGCTTGAAAAGACAACGATTGAGAGAACAAAACGGATCACCTTCAGGAGCCCCAAGAGACGCTGGGTCCATGTATCGGTAACTGCCGATGCAACAACAGGAAACCTGGACCTGTCGCTTGACAGATACGATCATCTCATTTCGTTTGTTAAGGGTGAGCAAGCTACCAAAGAAGCAATGCGAATTCTGCCCGCAGGCGAATATCAGTTGACGCTTGACAGTGCCGACGGTGCCAGGATTGAGAACCTGGTGATACGCTCAATTCCGGAAATTCTGTTACATGAATGGATGGGCGTTCATGGTAATTTGGGAATGACCAACTTAGAATTTTATGAACGGTATGTCCTGAAACACGTCAACACGTTTATCGTTAATATAAAACATCCTCCTTATCTTTCGAAGTTAAAACGTTGGAAGCAACATGGAGGGAGGGTGCTAGCCAACGTGCCGGCCAAAGGAGTTGCCCACGGAATCCACTATTATCCACCTGAAGAAATCTTTCGGTACCTGTCTTCATCGGTGGGGTACATCCATCCATTGTCCGACGGTGCGATTCTCGACGAATTCAGTGGCCCTTGTGTTAACTGCCCGTCTTATGCCAAAGCATTGCAAAAGCTGAAGGCGACCCCAGAATTCAAAAACAAACTTCTGTACTTTTATGACGCTAACATCGAGTTCAACTCGAAAGAGGGAGAGGAACGTTTAAACGCGATTGTCGAAACTGATTCGGTGATTGCCTGGGAGAAGTACTTACCAACCACTTGGGATCCGTATTTAAAGAATCCCAACGAGGAAACGCTGCGCACCTTTTTAAAAGGTACCTACGGTCTTGTCGAGCAGGCACGGGTCTGCCGTAAAAAAAACCCCAAGGCGATCGAACATCTGGCAATCTGTTTGGGGATTTTTACAGCGCCAGGTGGACACCTGTTGAATTCGACTCCAAGAATCAACTTCAACGTTTTTCTCGATAGGATGTTCAACGTTGTTGCCAATGATCCGGCCTTTTGGGGATCCTACGGCCTGATGGCCTACCACACCAGTTATACCGACGAAGAGACGCTGCGTTGGATCTGCAAGCTGTTTCGCCATTATGGCATCGAGGGGAACACCAGAAGTGCCACCAACGACCCGTATGAATCCTCCCACCTAAAAAATCCCGATTTCGTCGATAGCACTGATCCCTGGGAAATCACTTCGGCTGAAGAGAATGCCATTCGAATCGATCGTCTGTCGGGCCTCGGTGAACTTCAGACCAATTATGGTAGAAGCACCAGAGGAGATACCGGCCTGGTCATGAAAAGAAGTGTCCATGGGCCTAACACCATTACCCAGTTAGTCCAGAATCTTCAACCAGGCAGATTATATTCATTTCGCATGATGACCAGCGACTACAACGATCTATCGCAACGAGAAGAACATACTGTCAATATCCACCTGCACCCTGTCACCGTCATCTCGGAGAGATCGTTTACCTCGATTTTCCCAGATGCTTCCTTTGTTGATGTAACGACACAAAAAACCTGGCTCAATTATCATCGAGTTCTGTTTCGCGCCAAAGGCAAAACTGCCCGGGTCACTATCTCCGACTGGGCAAATGACAACGAACCAGTTGCTCCCATTGGACAAGAGTTGTTGTTGAATTACATTCAGGTACATCCCTATTATCCTCGGGAAGAAGAATGAGACGATTCGTCGAAGGAATGCCAATGAGGCGCGTTCCGATGACGTGTAAGTTGCGGGATGTAGCTTTGTGATTCCATTTCTCCCGCGTCAGGGGACGATCAGACAGGCTTGTGCTATGGTCCGGTCCGGACACGTTTGCCGAACTCGGGGACACGCGAATTGGACTGGTTTTGGACAATCCAAAAGTTTCCATGGCCTAAACGGGTGCACGCTTGGCGCAGATGGCGTTCAGTATGTTTGAAATGACCTCAGATA
>JAKVBZ010000016.1:69025-74182 GCA_022448645.1 Pirellulaceae bacterium | reverse complement strand
AATTTCACCCTGAAAAGAGTCAATCCCAAGGATTGAAGATCCTGTTAAATTTTGCCCAATTATAGCAATCGGTCCTGCGATAGAATTCTGGGAGCGGGGCGGGTCGCCGGGTGCTAACACACCAAATTGACGAGGGATAAATTCCCGGTGGCTGAGAACCCAAAGCCATGATTCTCGCCACAGCAGCCCTTGCCAGATTGAGGTCAATTGACATATATTAGCACATTAACTGTTGAATTTACTTTCCCTTCGTGAGCCCAGAATTTCTATCCACCCGCGAGTGCCGTCATGCAAAAAGACATCCATCCCAAGTATTTTGAAACGACAGTTCGCTGCGGTTGTGGGAATTCCTTTACAACACGGAGTACGCAAAAAGAGCTGAAGGTTGACATTTGTAACGAGTGCCATCCTTTCTACACTGGCAAGCTTAAGTATGTGGACAGCGCTGGACGCATCGAGAAATTCAAGAACAAATTCGCTAAGAGTGGCTACACCAGTTTGCAACAGGGCAAGAAGAAAAAGAAGGCTCCAGCCAAACCCGAATCTTAGCAGGACCTGTACCTCGGTCTGTCTTCGCCACCAGCGCATCGATGTGGAATGGACGTTTCGCGTGGCCCTGCCGAATCCCGTGACCATTTTTTTAACACTGGAAAATTAAATCCGGTGGAGAGCTGCATCGTCGCATACGATTGTGTCACCCGACACAAGGATCCTCTTCGGCGCGGAACTGGTACCATTTTTGGGATGGAATCTACTCTTGCCAACAAGGTGCTATCAGCATGCGAGAATTGCTTGAAGAAAAACTGACTCGTTTCAATGAATTGGAACGGCAGATGTCAGACCCGGCGGTCTTGTCGAATTCCAACCGCATAGCGGCGGTGGCTCGTGAACACGGGTCGTTACAGCGGTTAGCTAACAGCTATCGCCAATTCAAGGAAACCAGCCAGCAAATCCAGGAAGCTCAAGAGATGATGGAAGGAGACGACTCGGAGATGCGTGAGCTGGCAGAACAAGAAATCCCTGAATTGAAGAACGATCGTGAAAAAATATGGGAAGACTTACTCGAAATGACCGTCGGCGGCCAAGACGCTCACCGAACACGATGCGTCATGGAGATCCGCGCTGGCGCCGGAGGAGACGAAGCGGCTCTTTTCGCCCGTGATTTGTACGAAATGTATTCGCGATATGCCGAAACCAAAAAATGGAAAGTCGAGACTCTCGGAGTAAGCCACACAGAACTGGGCGGCTTTAAAGAAGTCACACTAGCATTTTCGGGCGAAGGTGTCTTCCGAGAACTCCGTTATGAAAGTGGTGGGCATCGCGTACAACGAGTTCCGGAAACCGAAGCTAAAGGTCGCATCCATACTTCAGCGGCAACTGTGGCGGTCTTACCTGAACCAGAAGATGTCGAAGTCGAGTTGAAATCTGACGACTACCGCAAAGACATTTATCACGCCAGCGGGCCCGGTGGCCAACACGTCAACAAAACAGCTTCGGCCGTACGTCTGACACATCATGAAACAGGTATCGTCGCTGCCATACAAGATGAAAAGAGCCAACACAAAAACCTGGCCAAAGCCATCCGAGTCCTTAAGTCACGGATCTATGACCATAAACAACGTCAAGAACAAGAAAAGCGAGACAGCGAACGTAAACAAATGGTGGGTTCGGGTGACCGGAGTCAACGCATTCGCACCTATAACTTTCCCGAAAACAGGGTGACCCACCATAGTGTGAATTTGACACTGTATAAGCTCGATCAAATCTTGGCCGGCAGCTTGCACCCCATTACCGACGCCCTGATTGATCACGATCGAGAAAGCCTACGCCAGTCAATGGGAGGACTCGATTGACGGACGAATCGTGGACGATTGGCAGTCTACTCGCATGGACGACCGAATACCTGCAAAAACACGGGGTCGATACACCTCGTTTGGACGCAGAAGTTCTTCTGGCAGAAGCCAACGGCTGCCAACGGATTGACCTCTATACGGCCTACAACGACCAGGCTGACGAAAAAACTCGTGTGGCGTATCGCGAACTGGTAAGCCGGCGTGCCCAAGGCATGCCAGTCGCTTACCTGGTGGGCCGACGCGAATTCTATTCACACGACTTTCGTGTCAACACAGATGTACTCATTCCACGCCCGGAAACGGAATTCGTTCTGGTCGAGCTTCTCGATTTAGTAAAACAGGTCAATCGTGGGCCGCTGGAAATCGCGGATGTGGGAACGGGAAGCGGTATCCTCGCCGTGTGCACCGCGTTGCACATTCCAGAATGCAGGATCACCGCGATTGACATCTCAACAGCAGCGTTGGAAGTGGCTCAAACCAATGCAACATCTCATGGCGTGCAAGACCGTGTTGAATTTGTCGAGAGCGATCTACTGACCTCTGTTGAGAGAGACAAGCAGTGGGATTTTATCGTCAGCAATCCGCCCTACGTTAGCGAGTCGGAATGGAAAGATTTAGCTACGGACGTACGAAACTACGAACCACGACTCGCCTTGGTCGCTGGAACAACTGGCACTGAAGTCATTTCCAAAATCATTCAGCAATCTCCTCAACACCTCCGCGCAGGAGGTTGGCTGATCATGGAGATCAGTCCCATGATCCTCGAACCGGTGAAGAGCCTATTCACATCCACCTCCGGCTGGAATTCCATCCGGATTATCGAGGATCTCGCTCACTATCCCAGAGTGGTCGCCGCGCAATGGCGAGACCAATAGCATTTCAACTCTTGGTGAGCAATTCATCGAATCCCTCAAATGAAGGATTCGACTCTGTTCGTCGGGAATACATCCTGACGACTGATCCCTAGGCGATCTCACGGGCCTCTCTTATGCGATCCTATGAGTTATTGTGCGCCCTCTTCTCGTTGGCTACATCAATGAGGTCAAGACGCTCGTTAATCAGCTTGAGAATCCGCTCACACTGCCCAGAAAACATCTCCCCATTCAAACGCTCACCGGGATTAAGAACTACGTATGTCAGGGCAAAAGAAAGGCTACCGAGCTGTACTGTTAGTTCTTGCGACGTCTGTTTGACAAGTTTTATCTCGGAACCAACATTACCAAATTCTTCGACAATCTCTTCCATTTCGAAAACTGAAGAAGACTGCAACTTAATCCAAGAACTGATAGTTTTGTCGAATGCTTTTACATACTCGCCCCAAAGCTCATCCGGCTCACGTATGGATTCCTCACGACGCTTCTCAAAGCCCAATAGATAAGTCTTTAAACGCTCCAGGTTCTCCGCATATTCCTGTCTCAATCCCTCAGAAAACGCCATGCCGATGTCTTCGGGATCGAGCGGTTCTTGTGCCCCAGTATTTAAATCGCCGTCTGATGAGAAAGAACGGTCACCATGAAGCAGCGCGTCGCATACGTCCTCATCCAATGTCATCTCGTCCTCCCAGACATCACCGAGTCCTGTCGCTGCATCCTGTGTTGTTGCTTCATCAGGCGTCTTAACCAGCGCACAGGCTTCGCCTAACGCGGTGATAATACCTTCAAGTTGCGCGTCGGCAGACGATTCGTCGTCAACAAAGGTCACGTCAGCACCCTCATCCATGAATTCAATTTCATCATATTCACCGCGGTCCTCACTGAATGACGCTTTTTCGGATGCGGTGGGAACACAGCCTGGGGGCATCGTTTCATCTACAACTGGTACGCCATCGCCTAAGGCGGTAACCCAGTCGTCCTGGAACACACAATCCGTAGGCTCATTTTCGTCGCCTTCGTCCGCCCCAAACACTTCCAGTACATTAGGATCGTTTTGGTCGAGGTCGGTGTTGGTGGCGCTATCGGTGGTAGTGACGGCTTCCAGACCCTTGGAGAGTGGTTCCTCATCCACGCTTTTGTCCAGTGCGTTGGCCTCTGCCAGGTGTGACGCAGCTGCCCTATCGTCGCCAGCTGCTGGTTCGTAAGACAGAATGTGTTCATCGTCACCGACCAGCAAGACTTCCAATTCGTTAGGTACCTCGCATGGATCGTCCTCCAGGAAGACGGCGAGTTCATCGTCACCAACACATTCGGCATCACTTTCCTGACCAAACAATATGCCTTCTTCGTCTTGCAACGCCGCATTCAAAACAGAACCAACATCTGGCAAGTTCTCTAAACTTTGGCAAGCTTCCACGCTAGCGGGCGGCAAGTCTGCGGGGCTTACTCCAACAACAGTCGAGTCGGAGTTTACAAAAGGATTACCATTCTCGTCCTCAGATACATCTTGAGCACCTGACAAAGCGGTGACGGAAGCAGTCTGTGAAGTAGGCACCTCTAATACTGGTACCGGATAGGCTTGGTTTGGTTTGTCGGTCGACTTGACGCTCTTAGGTATTTGCCCGTCCACTGAGATCGCTGTCCGCACTGGGTCATTTTCTAATCTCGAAGAGGACTTGTCGCCAAGACAACTTGTTTCTGTGGGGAGCGCATAGCGTTTGTCCCTAGCGTCGACAACGTTCTTACGCTGTAGAGGGCCGCCTAGCTTAACTGCTGGCTGACACCACAGGGGGCCTTGCTGTCGGCGTTCAAACCAGCAAGCAACAGCAATGCCCAACATCAAATTGAGGACACCAATCAGAATAATGTATACCGCCACAAATACTCTCCTCCATAAGGTAAAAGTACGATACCTCTGTGCAAACAGCACCGAAACAAGCATTGAACCGTCATCAATCGCACGTAATCTGGACCGATTACCTTCGCTAGGTCTGGGTTGTATCATCTTTTCCAGATTTAAAGCCGACCGGTACCGCCGCCGCTATCACCTCGAAATCCGTTTTGTAAGCCTCCGTTATTTCGTTACAGTTTCGCGACCCCAGACAGCTAGCGGCGTGAAATAAAGATATGCTGAACTCTACCTAAACCGAAAAGACCGTAGAAAACGTTCAACCGGTGCGTCGCGAATGGACGACGTTATCGTTAGGACGTGATCTCACTAAATTCAAGCGATGACCTCGCGGAGAATCCGTTGGGTATCAACTCGTGAGTTGGTGAGGTCGCATCGTACCGACAGCCTGAACGAATCGGGTGGTCAAACCACGGAGTGCTAAACGATCTCATAGCTACATGGGATGGGTTTTCCGCGGGATGTTTAGGGGGGGTCAGATATGTGGAGACTAGCCAATGCGCTTGCACTGGCTTGCGTGGGA
>JAKVBZ010000016.1:0-69015 GCA_022448645.1 Pirellulaceae bacterium | reverse complement strand
CAGCAAGTGGCGTATTCTCCCGCGATGGAATCGCTTTCCAGCGTGGCACTAGGTAATGCCCCGACGCACGTCGCACCGAGCAACTACTACGCTGCAGGCGTTATGCCGGCCGGATATCCTTTGCTCGAAGGACACCCTCAGAGCATCGACGCTACCTCCTTTCCACAGGATCTGTTGCGCCGGCCAGGTGTGGGAATGTGCGAGTCTTCCTTATGCCGCAACGCAAAAGTTTGGGCCAGTGCTCAGTCTGTTTTCAGTTTCCAAAAGAGCCGACGTCTACCTACCTTGGTCACGTCAAGTCCTGCAGGTCCTCCAGCGACATCGCAATTGCAAGCCGGCGTGTTGGGGCTCCCCACGACCACGATTCGCTTTGGAGACAACAACTTCGACAACAATCCTCAGCTTGGTTTTGGCGGCGAACTGGGCTTATGGCTGCAGAGATTTGACGGCAGAAAAGGCGTGGGCGTAGCGTTTACGTACTTGCCAGAAGACGAGATCGGTTTTACCACTTCCAGTAACGGATCTCCAATCCTCGCACGGCCATTTTTTGATACGTTAAACAACGTCCAGGCGTCTCAATTGGTAGCTTATCCGGGACTCGTCAATGGACGGGTTAATGTAAAAGGAGGAACGGAGATCCAAAGTGGCGAGTTATTCCTACGACACCAAATAGGAGCGTGTCCAAGGACTCCTCGATTATTTTTCCTCGCCGGTGAAGTAGGAACTTGTCTCCGTTATGCTCTGAATCTCCCGTGCATGCATCGTGTGCCTGGTGTCCGCCACCTGGGAGGCGGAGTTTGTAACGTTTTGACCTCGATGCCCGAAACGCGACTCGACTTAATTACCGGCCTGCGTTTCACTCGCATTGACGACCGCCTTCTGGTCAACAACAGCCTGATCAGCCTGGATCCAGCCTTCCTCGGACAGGTCGGTACGACCCTGGATGCTTTCGATTTGTTCGACACAAGAAACGAGTTCCACGGATCCACCATTGGCATGAAATCAGTGTCTCGCTACGGTTGTTGGACACTGTCCTTAGCAGGCAAGGTAGCCTTGGGTCGGATGCGTCAGGAGGTGACAATAGACGGGCAAACGGTGACTTCACTACCCGGAGTCGTCGATTCGACCTCAGAAGGTGGGCTGCTAGCTCAGCCAGGGCAAAACATTGGCAACTACGAACGCACACGTTTCGGAGTGAATCCGGAGGCCCAAATTTCATTGAGCTATGATTTGACGTGCCGTCTTCGACTGGGTGCTGGCTACCAATTCATGTATTGGAACGATATCGTCGTCGCAGGAGACCAGGTGAATCTTGCGATGGATATTACTCAATCTCAGATCAACGATGCCCCATTTGAGTTTCATCAGACCGACCATTTCGTTCATGCAGCGACCCTATTCCTGCACTGGAATTACTAGTGGTTTCTCACCATCGTTCTATCCGTATCACAAATTTCCAAGCCATATCCTTTCCGCCTGCTTATTGACGTCAGAACCCCGGATTAACAGGTTTTGGAGCAAACGGACGAACTTCTAAGACAACAAGTCCTCCTTCTTAAATTCGGCAAACTGCGCAGTTCATTAGCCCTGCTAAAACTTGGTCTATTACGTAATCCGTAACACCATTGTGCAAGATGCTGCGATTTACGGCTAAATCAGTCGATCTAGCAGAAAACGCTCCATCAGTTAATCCGGCCGGGCCCGTTTCTGAAGCTCTTCATCTACCTGACGAGTGGCACTTTTCTCTGAAAGGACCAAGCATGGCCGGCATCAGTAAAACGCTATCCATGACATGTTTGCTGTTGTGCTCCACTGTCATGTCTTTTGCTGACCAGTTGCACCAGCTACCGTCAGGAATCGAAGACAGTGCCACCTACATAGACGAATTTAATTCAGCACCTGTCGCGGTCGATCCTTCGGACAACGCGAACATCGAAATCATCAACGAACGCTACGACACCGGCCAAGTGAAAATACGTCGCGAAGTAACTCAAGATAAGGATGGTAACTACATTCAGCACGGTGAATGGCGAGCCTTTGACCGCACAGGAAATCAATTGGCCGTTGGACGTTATCAAAACGGCATTCCGGATGGACGTTGGACGTATGTTCATTCAGCAGAGGCCTCGAAATTGTACACGACCATACCGTACAAGAACTTTGAAGCTCCTTTTACCTCGGCAGCTACCCTTCGTGTCGGCCAATTACACGGTACCTGGACCATCACTGACAGTCAGAGAAGGAAAATTAGCGTTGTCGAATTCATCGATGGAAAACGCAACGGTCTATGCAAATTGTATTTGCCCCAGGGACAATTAATGCAAGAGATCCCCTTTGTCCAGGGGCAAATTCATGGACAACTGCGCCAATGGGACGCTCAAGGGAATTTGATCGTAGACGACACCTATCAAAAAGGCCGTAAATTGGCCAATCGGGTCGGTTACGACAAAACCGGCAAGAAAAAATCGGAAGGCGTGTACCTCCACCCTGAAATGGTTCTGGTGGATCCAGACGATTGGTGGGGAGCCCAGCCTGCCACCTATAAGATGATCGGAGATCCCAAGCGTCATGGAGGCTGGACAGAGTGGCACGAAAATGGAAAGTACAAGGTCGTTGGACGCTATTCATACAACCAACGTGACGGTGAATTCACTTGGTGGTATCCCAACGGGCAGAAGCAGGTTAGCGGAAGTTACCGCGGGGGTGTTGAGTACGGTATATGGCTTTGGTGGCACGACAATGGCCAGAAGATGGCCCAGGGCTATTTTGACCGCGGGTCCCCCACCGAAATGTGGACCTTTTGGAGAGCCAACGGTCTGATTTCACAAAAGCTCCACGCCTCGGAAATCACACTAGAAATATTGGAAACCGAGTTAAATGCGTCTTCCGGAAACGAAGCTTCTACAGCGGATCGTCGTAACGACGACATCTTCGGTTTCCATCGGTAAAGGATCTTTTACAATTCAGACGTCGAGCACGGGTTGCCCGACATAAAACTGCAAAATCTGGCTCTGTACCTTGATCGCTCGAATCAAGACCCAGATTTGCTCTGGTTGAAATTTCTTGGGGTCAGACGCCGCCAGTGATTCCAGTTCGGCAGTCATCGCCGCATGCTGGTCCGTCGCTAACTGTAGTTTCAGTCCCATTTCATTCCAGGCTGATGTGAGTCGGTCAACGTCGTTCAACTGTTCGGTGTCGTCCACGGACGTACATAACAACAAGCACAACCGAGCTACATCACTGGCTCCAGCCTCAGGTTGGAGCTCTTCGATCTGCGCCGCAAGTTCTTGACACTTCATGGCCGGGTCCTGACTATCAATGTATGCGAATCTGATGTACTGGACCGAGTTTCCGGAAAACAGAGGGGGCTGCGAACACAGTTCCGGATGGTCTCGAATCGACAGAATAGATAAGCAGCTCGACAAACGGTTTCATGGCCGAGCCTCAATGGAAATCTAGCTCAGTTTTGAGTCGGTGACCACGTTTTCCTTCATGACTTCATAGAAAGTCATAATCCACCCAAAAAACGAGTTATCTGCATTCAATGTGCGTAAAAGTGGCACATTTTCGACAATGTCGATTTTCGACAACTCCTTGATGATAGAAATCATCTTGCCGATCGATTAGACGTACAGAGCTGCTGATAAATGGTCATCAGGTTATCGGCAGCTGTTTCGGCGGAAAAGCATGTTTCTGCACGTTTTCTCGCAGCCTGTCCCAACTGTTCGCTCCATTTCCGGTCCTGCGTCACAGCCAAAACCGATTCTGCCAACGCCGAATGGTCTTCAGGAGGCACTAAAACGGCAGCCTTCAACTCGCGTGGAAAAATATCCGTCGTACCTCCTACGTCTGTAGCGACGATAGGAAGCCCTGTCGCGGCGGCTTCGAGAAGAACCCTTCCTAACGGCTCCTGTCGTGCCGGATGTACCAGCACGTCGAATTCTGCCAATAACTCAGGAACGTCGACCCGTGTGCCCAGAAAATGCACATGCCCCCGCAGAGGAGCCTGTTGAGCTTGCCGGTGCAAATCTTCCTCGAACCGTACTGCTTCCTCTTTCCGGGAATGGCGTTGGCCGACAACCACCAAATGGCAAGTAGCATCAGTCTGTACCACCTTTGCCATCGCTCTCAAAAGAACGTCCCATCCCTTTCGCATTCCGATTTGTCCGATTCCTCCGATGATCTTGGAAGAAGAGGGCAGGTTCAAATCCGCATGCAGCCAACCAGTACGGGTACGTGGAACAAACGTGCGTAAATCAACTCCATTGTGGACCACGGAAATCAGGTCGGCCGGCACTCCCAGACTAACGTACCAACACCTGGTTGCGTCTGAAACTGCAACCAATTGAGAGTGACAGGTAAGGTCGTCCAAGGCCGTACGACTCAGCCGAATAATATCACGTAAATGAGCCACACTCGGGATCTTCAGCTTGGAAGTCACTGGTCCCGCTAGGCGACCTGCCATGAGGCTATTTGCATGAAATAAATCGGGTTTCGCTTGTTGAATGACCTTATCCAAAGAGTCTCTTAGCGCTGCCTTCGAGAGCCGCACACCGTCCGCATCGTAAAAATCAAAGGGAATCGGCACCATGCCCATGGACCGAATCGCCTCCACCAGCTCACCCTCGGAAGGTAACGCAACCGCCACGTCAAACGAGTGCTGCAGTATCCTGGGCAAGACACTCAATAGAGACCGTTCACCACCATTCAACGACGTGTATTCGCAAAACAGCAATATGCGTTTGGTCTGCATCCTTCACCGTATGACAGGCACGCTCAGGAGTCACCAAATACTTGGTACCATAATGACCTACCGTCGTTACGCGTATATGGCAAGTTCAGTCCGCTTCTCGATAAACGGACCTGTGCCGCAGAGTACACCACAACCAAGACCCCCTAACGGCGATCGCACCACAAAAAAATCAGATCGTGTCAGCTCCACTCACACTAACACCATATCGCTCAACTTCAACCAACGCGGCTAGATAAATCTTGCGAGTGGCTTCGAGTTTTGCCTCTACCTTCAACACTTTGGTTTCGGCTTTAGCTATCTTTCGATCCGTTTCGGAGCCACATAATATGGCCCGATTTGCCAAGGCTTTCACTGATTCCACCCGAAATCCTCTGCTAGTGTTGAATTCTAAAATCATTTACACAAAAACCTAGTTCACGTCGTATTTCATCAATCACTGGTGCTCAAATGATCAACCGCCACTCCTCAATGATTTCCATTTCTTTCTTTGGTACATAGATGGCAAGCTTCGACATCGACTATTTTCTCCTCAAATGGATATACGCATAAGATATGCATAATATAGCCACAACCAAAGGGTGCTTGAATTTTTGCCGCGGAACTCTAATCTTGAACATTTCCTGGCCACGTTCTACCGTTAACTTGGCAGGACGCCGTGCTGAACCTCAATGCCACTCACATGGTCTTCTGAACTTCTTTCCCACCCTTCGGGAATGCGAGAAGAATCAGGGAGAGGGGCAAGTCGATCGTTTTTCCGTGAACGTTGAGGACAGTCCCTGTTGCCTCACCGGACCACAACGCGTGTTGACGAAAATCATTGAGAGGGGACACTCACTGGCTCTCAACTAACACAAACACTATTGCAGCATTCTGACTGGCAGCCAGCTACGGAAACTTCGGAGTAAGGTGATGTACCACACACGTTGGGAATGGACTCTTTTCCTGGCTGTCATTCTGTTGTGCTCATCCGGTTTCACCGGATGTGTTCAACACACTGACCATTCTGACGTATTCCGACTTGCGGTCACCACCAGTACGCGAGACACGGGATTAATTGACCATTTAATTGAAATCTTTAATGACGAGCATAGTGCCCGCGTGGAAGTACTCGCCGTGGGAACGGGCCAAGCACTTCAACTGGGAGTCTCGGGGGATGTCGATTTAGTTCTCGTGCACGATAGAACTGCCGAGGACGCTTTCATGTCGTCGGGGCACGGCGTTCGACGTGAGGAAATCATGTACAACACCTTTGAGATTCTTGGCCCCAAAGAGGACCCGGCTGGAGTTCGAGACTGTTCGCCGGTAAAAGCGTTCCGGAACATCCACAGCTCGACGGCCAACTTTCTATCTCGGGGTGACGACAGCGGCACGCACAAGCGTGAACAATCCCTATGGACAAAAACAGGAGTCACCCCCAATGGCGACTGGTACATTCAAAGTGGTCAAGGCATGGGCCGAACGTTGATCATGGCCGATGAAATGCAGGCCTATGTGCTGACGGATCGAGGTACCTATTTGAAATTCAAAGACAAGATTTCACTGGAGCCGCTCGTGCAGTCGTCCGAAGAGTTGCACAACCCGTACAGTGCTTTAGTGGTGAATCCCGACAAACACGCCAACATAAATTCCAAAACGGCCCATGCGTTCGTCGATTTCCTGATTGCAAAGGACACACAACAGATCATTCACGACTTCCACCTGCGCGGAGAACCTTTATTCTATCCGTTACGATTAGAAGCCAACGCCAACTGACCTTTCCCCGGTGTGGACCTCCATTATGACGCTTATCTGGGACAGCCTACACGAAGCGCTACGGTTAATTTGGTCCGGCGATCCGGTCGTCTACGGAGCAGCTTTACGCAGCGTTTGGATATCGGCGTTAGCCGTGGCCTGTGCTACACTAGTCGGCCTCCCAGTAGGTACCTTTTTGGCCCGGATTAGTTTTCCTGGCCGACGCTGGATAGTGCTGATATTCCGCGCTGGCATGGCAATTCCGACCGTGTTCCTCGGACTTGTCTGTTACGCTCTCTTCTCCCGCCACGGACCCTGGTCCAGCGCGGAGCTGCTCTATACACCTTGGGCGATCGTCGTCGGCGAGTTTGCCTTGGGCCTTCCTTTAGTGGTATCTATCACCCATGGCGCGATTCGCTCGTTGGACATACGCATCGCCGAGACGGTCCGGACACTTGGCGCGGGCCCTATTCGGCGATGCCTGACTTACTGGTCTGAAGCCAGGACCGGGATTCTGCTGTCAATCGTCACCGCGTTTTCCCGTTGTGTGACAGAATTAGGAATTGCCATGATGGTGGGAGGAAACATCCCCACCCGGACTCAAACACTAGCCACCGCCACAGCCATGGAAACGGGGAGAGGTGAGTTTGCTCGTGGGATGGCAATGGGACTATGCCTGCTGCTGATTGCGCTGTTCGTTACCAGCATCGTTGTCGCTATGGGACGTGAAGACCGCTAGACTTACCACTGTAAACAAGTTTTCGCCTGTTTAACAAAATGCCTTCACCATTCGTCCATCTTCGACAGTTATCCGTCATCAAAGACGCTCACGTTCTATGTCACGTCAGTGAGTTAGACATCGAACCTGGTGAGCATTTGGCGATACGAGGTGGAAATGGCACTGGAAAAACCACCTTATTACGACTATTGGCCGGACTAGAAACAAGTTATCAAGGCGAATTTAACTGTAGCGTACGGAGAAACAACCGAGCCTACCTACATCAATCTCCCCTCTTGTTGCGCGGAACCGTACTGTTCAACACGATGTACGGGTTACGTGCTCGAAGGTACAGTCGCTCCGCCGCCGAAAACGTAGCGCACCACTGGTTACAGCTGTTTGATCTAGAACCATTGGTAGACTGTCCAGCGCAACAACTTTCGGGTGGTGAGGCTCAGCGAGTTGCGTTGGCCCGCACGATGGCCCTCGAACCCCAACTGCTACTGTTGGACGAGCCGCTGTCGGATTTGGACGAACAAGGCGCAGCCCAATTTGCACGTGCCATGGCTCAGCTCGACAGTTTGACGGTAGTGATTGCTTCACCAGTCGAATTGCCGAACGGTATCTGCGACAGGATCGTTCAGTTAGACGCTCCTAGCGAATAACTATTCCGGCGGACCTACCCTCACCGTACCTGCCAACTCTAATACATGGAAACAACGATCCTTTTGGATCGAGTCCTGCGGAAAATCCCACGACAAAAAGACCGATCGGGCTAAGATGATAACGTGGCTACCGTTCGTGGTTTTACCACCTTTTCCGTGCAACAGACTGCACTACTAGCAATCTCAATGGTAGGCTCGTACCACCTGCTTTTCAGCCCGCGTCAGCGCCTGAACGCAATGGGCACGCATCATCAGCTACACGGTCGGTTTTCTACCCACACGCGTATGATCTATAACATAAACGCACGTCCTTCAAAACGTTTCGTACTCCGCAAAAACCACCTACCCCGCTATTTCCTCGTACTACAGTAAGGGGACGACGTTCAAAGCACACATGACACTTGGCGAAGACACAGTCAAAACGTTCCTAACACATACCTCACAACCCCTACGGCTGGACTTGCTACGCACTTGCCACTGGCCTACCCAGTTAATGGCGAGTATATTCACTGTCTATGAAATACACCTTTAGCGGCAAAACGGTACTCATTACGGGCACTGCAGGCGACATTGGCAGACCGTTGGCAGAACGTTTCCTCTCACTAGAAGCAAACGTATTTCAAACAGATATCCGCCCTACGGACGCGGCAAACTTTACAGCCGGCGACGCCTCTGACCCTGATTTCGTCAGTGCCTGGGTTGAACAAGTCGTTTCCGTCAACCAGCAGATCGATGTGCTAGTGAACGTCGCCGGCATCTGTCCACGAACAAGCCTGACAGATATTTCTTCAGGCGAGTGGGACGATGTGCTGCGTATCAACCTGCGATCGACCTTTTTGCTAAGCCAGGCAGTAATCAAACACATGGTGGAACAAGGTAGCGGCTCGATTGTAAATTTGGCGTCTCTGGCTGGAAAAGTTGGTGGCATCGCTGTGGGAGCCCATTACAGTGCCAGTAAGGCTGCGATTGCTTCTCTAACCAAGTCTCTGGCACGTTATGGCGCACCCTATGGAGTTCGGGCCAACGCGGTAGCTCCAGGGATCATCGACACCGCCATGACAACCGAGGCGGGACCAGACAAGGTCAAAGAGCTTGAAGATTCGATCCCCCTGAAACGAATGGGAGCGATTGACGAAGTCATAGACCCCATATTATTTCTATGCTCCGATAGTTCCTCGTATATCACCGGTGCGACGCTGGACGTAAACGGTGGGATCCTTATGGACTAGCGATATTTTTGAGGTGGTCATTATGCACATTGCTCGACTGGAACACATAGCCCTTAGTGTAGCGGACATGAGCCGTTCTTTAGGTTTTTATCGCGACGTTTTGGGGATGGAATTGGTCCGCGAACTAGATTGCGACGGCAGTACGTCTTTAGGTACCGTCGTCGGACTGCCAGGGTGTCATGCAAAAATCGCTCATCTAATGTGTGGTGACACGATGCTGGAGTTATTTGAATACCTGGATCCTCGAGGAGAGAAAATCCCTTCGAATGACCGCCAGGCCAACCATGGATTCGTCCACATGGGACTCCAATCATCGGACGTACGAGCCGATTATGCCGAACTACTGGCGAAAGGGATAAAATTTCTCAGCGAGCCCGTCGAATTCCGACCGGACGTGTGGATCGTCTATTTTTATGGTCCCGACGGTGAAGTCTGCGAACTCCGCCAGACACCAGGTGGTCAAACCGGAAACTAAGCTCCGCTCGCGAAACACATCAGACAGACCGCTGACACGGCGTTAGCTCAGTGGTTACAATGTCAAGAATGCCTGGAGCACGGTGACATTCGACATTTTGCCACCATTCTCCTTATTGCAGCTTATAAGATACGCCCGAAACACCTTAGATCCTATTAGCGGAAAACTTGATGGATAACAACCACACGCCGATCACAACAGATCATCTAATTGGAACTGACTACCCCAACGTCATTCGCGTTTCGGCAGATCGCGACTACTGGCTGGCTCAGAGTCCTTCGGAACTGGTTTGGGGTTATTTTTGTTTGGAACTCATTCGTCGCTTCGAACAGGTCCTCTTGGAACGCGATGTCGAGCGCATTATCCACGGACCTGTCCATAGTAGTATTGGCCAAGAGGCTGTCGCCGTGGGGATGGCCATGGCCTTGACCAGTGACGATCAAATTACATCGACTCACCGCGCACACCATCATTTCCTGGCCAAGGCAGTAGCTCACTACGGGCCTCCTACTGACGATCCGACCTCTTGGCTCAATAACGATGGTCTGCGTGATTGTGTTCGTCGCACCATGGCAGAAATCATGGGATTAAAAACGGGCTGGATCGGGGGCCGAGGTGGATCGATGCACCTGTTCGATGACACCTCTGGCGTGATCGGAACTCAGGCGATTGTTGCAGGAAACATTCCTTTTACTTCCGGCGTGGCCTATGCGCAAAAGTACCGAGGAAAAGGCCATGTCGCCTTGGCCTTTCTCGGAGATGGTGCCGTATCCATTGGTCCTTTTCACGAGGGCATCTGCATCGCTACCGTCTATAAGCTACCCGCTATCTTTGTGATCGAAAACAATCAGTATGGGGTGTCTACCCCGGCTCGCGAAGCCACCTCGCTAGTCGACTTGGCAGTTCGCGCAGCTGGCTACAATATCCCCGGCCTGATCGTGGACGGGATGAACCCACTCGCCATGAAGCGTGCTGTTGCCACAGCCAAAGCGCACGCCGCCGCGGGACACGGCCCGGTCATCATCGAAGCCAAAACCTATCGCTTCTTCCATCAGTCTGGCGGCATGCCTGGTAGTAACTTTGGCTACCGCACGAAACAGGAAGAGAAAGAATGGTTGGATCAGGACCCCCTCAAGTCCTCACCCAAAGCACTCACCCGACGTGGAATCCTAGATGAAAACGGCATTCAATCGGTCCAACAGATCGCTGAGGAGCTGGTGGCAGATGCGCTCGACTACTGCACCGAAGTTCATGAAGAAAAGCGGCGATTGCGGCCCGAACTGATTCCCGCACCGGAAGAGGCAGATCGCGAATTCATGAGTGACGGCCACGAATTTGCCGACGTCAACTTCCGAGAACTTTCGAGCTATTCCGATACACAGCGGATTAAGGTAAACACCGCGAAATCTCAAATCATTGCCCACTGGATGGAAAAGGACCCCACCACTTTCGTGTCCGGTGAGGACGTAGCCAACTTAAAAGGCGGACCCTATGGAGCCACTCGCGATGCTGTAAAACGATTCAAAGAGCGCGTTCACAATGCCCCCATTGCCGAAGGAGGCATCATTGGATTGGGCCACGGTGCAGCGGTGATGGGCATGAGGGCAATCTCAGAGATTATGTTCTGCGACTTCGCCCTCATCGGAGCTGATGAATTATTCAACCAAGTTGCCACCTGTCGCTACATGTATCATGGACGCGTTGACGTACCACTTGTTGTTCGTTCTCGCTGTTCTGCCGGCCGTGGCTATGGCGCTCAGCATAGCGGTGACACAATCGGCCAGTTTGCCCTCTATCCCGGATGGCGAATTGTTGCCCCCACCACCCCATATGACTACATCGGACTGTTCAATACAGCCATGCAAAGCCTTGATCCAGTACTCGTTTTGGAACATCATGAGATCGATCCGCTGGACGGGGACGTGCCATCGAACGACCTCGACTATTTCATACCATTCGGGTCAGCTGCCGTTCGCCGCGAAGGGACCGACCTGACCCTGATATGTTACCTGAGCATTGTGCCAAGGGTTTTGAAAATTGCAGAAGAACTTGCCGCCAATCACGGCATTAACGTAGAGGTCATCGACTTACGTTCATTGGATCATGCCAGCTTAGACTTCGAAACCATTCAAAACAGTACTAACAAGACAGGACAGGTTCTGATTGTTGAACAAGCCATGGAACCGCAAAGCATTGGCACTCACATTGCGGCCCGGATTCATGAAAATTTCCACGGACAACTGCGTCAGCCCGTTCGTCGCCTGTGTAGTATGAATGTCCCCATGCCTGTCTCCTTGTCGCAGGAGCTTACCGTGTTGATCAGTGACGATAAAATACGTGATGGTATCCGTCAGATGATGGGCAAACCTGCTGAAATCTCCTAGAGTGCGGAGAACCGTCGTGTCGCGGGAAGGATCCACTCAACAAGCACCGTCCATCGTCGCACTGGACATCGGCGGAGCCAATCTGAAAACCTCTGACGGCGCGAAGTTTGCACGGTCGGTGCGATTTCCCATGTGGAAACGGTGTCGGGAATTACCCGCTGTACTCACCAAGCTGCTCGCCGAAGCCCCGGATGCTGACATCGTCGCCATCACCATGACGGCGGAACTTGCCGATTGTTTTGCCAGCAGACAGGAAGGAGTTCATTACGTCCTGAACAGCGTCTGCGCGGCAGCAAAAGGTCGTAAAATCCTGGTTTATCTGACCAACGGACGGTTGGTCGATCCCCACGAAGCCAGATCCCAACCACTGCTGGCTGCTGCCTCAAACTGGCACATCCTGGCGGTTCACGCAGCCAATCAGATTGCACCACAACAAGGATGTTTGATCGACATTGGATCCACCACGTGCGACATTATTCCTCTGGGTGGCGGACAGGTCTTGGCCACCGGCACCGACGATTTTAGCCGGATGAAATCTTCCGAGCTGGTATATACGGGTATCGGCCGCACGCCAGTCTGTTCCATCTTGCCATCGGCAAGCCTTCATGGCCGAACCGTTCCCCTCGCCAAAGAATTCTTTGCAACCGCACAGGACGCCTACGTCTTACTAGGCGAACTGGCCGAAAATCCAGACGATACGGACACGGCTGATGGCCGTCCAGTCACCAGGGCTGCCGCACGGGCTAGACTAGCACGCATGTTCTGCCTGGACACGGACACATTTTCTGTGGAGGACGCTGCTGATTTCGCTCAACAAATTGCTCGGCATCAATGCGATGAGATCCTGGCCGCTGCAAAAATCGCGTTATCCTCCGCCAACGTCCAACCTGAATCCTTTGTGGTGTCGGGAAGTGGTGAATTCCTTGCCAAACAGATCGCCTGGAAACTGGGTGGAGACGACTCACATCTTATGTCTTTCACGAAAATGTATGACGCCCACATCTCGCGATGCGCCACCGCGTATACTTTGGCTCAGTTCGCCGTGTCACAAACGCACGGCCTCAAAAGATTCAGTCTTTAAACATGGTTCCCACCAATGCCGAAGCCCCGATCCGCATTATCAAACTGGGTGGTAGTCTGCTGCACAAGAAGGATCTAGCGCAAGACCTACAGCGTTGGTTGAGTCAGCAATCCAAGGCACACCACATCATCATCGTGGGTGGAGGAGGCCTAGCAGACGAGGTTCGCACCTGGAGCCATAGCCATGATTTTGACGAAGGATTCGCACATGATCTGTGCATCCAATTGTTATCTATCACAGCACGGGCTGTCGCAGCCCTGTGCGAACCTATCCCGCTGGTCGACGATATCGTGGCAGCGACCAGCGATCATCCTGAATCGCTAACTTGCGTATTCGACGCCGCCCGGTTTTTGAACATCGACGAACCGCTACAACCCGGCACACCTCTTCCACATACATGGAGTGCCACCAGTGATTCCATTGCAGCCCGCGTTGCCATAGTCGCGTCGGCACAAGAACTCGTCTTGCTGAAATCCACCGCCCCTCCACCCGAGCTTACCGTCCATGTAGCATCGCAAAGCCACTACGTGGATGAGTTTTTTCCCACCCTGTCGCCAGAGCTGCCTCCAATCCGTTGTGTGAATTTCCGAGACCCCAGCTTCCCGGAATGGCCATTACACCGGTAAGCGTTAAATAAACTGGGCACCAAAAGATGGCTGCCATCACTCAACCGGCAAGTGCGCAGTTTTTTCGCCAGGCCACTACTGACGAAACCTAAAGATGTGTACCGCCTCCGACAGGGCATCTACGACGATGTGCGAGCTGATTCAAGACGCGCCCCAGCTTGTTGGAGAAACGTCCCCACCTAAGCCATGTCGTTGATTACATGCCCATGAAGGGCTTTCTGCAAAACCCTATGAACATGCTGATTAGTTACCGAAGGTCACACCCCAACTGACTCCAGGTCGAGGCCGGCGATGAGGGTGGAAATGCCGTCGATGGTGCTGACGGTAGTGAAACCATGGGTACGGTGGAGGCGCATAATAGTGCTCCTCCACGATAACAGGCTGCCCAGCCGGGGCTACTACGGAGGGTCTAGGAGGCGGCGCTTGCATCGCATTGATAACCTTATCACTGACACCGCTCTGCTTAAGGACAATCAAATCCTGTGCAGAGAGCGATCGTGCAACACCATGCCGAGCAATATGAGTACAGATCACCTCGTCGCCCAGTCCAGCCTGGCTCAACGAAACGACGTCGTTGATGCTGGTGGAACCTGTTAATTGGCGTCCCAAATGCTGCTGGAACAGTGCTTGATTCCTGGCTTCGACTTCATCGACAGCGTTCCCGACAGCAGCTCCCGTAACGGCGCCTAGGGCCGCACCCAACAAAGCGTTTTCACCTGTGTTACTATTCCCTTTGCTCAAGGCGGCCCCAATTCCGGCACCAGCCAGGCCACCAAACAGCGCCATACCATTTCGATTCTGATGCTGTCCTTGCTGTTGGTAATAGGGCGCCTGACATCCCACAATCCCCAACAGGACCGTCATGGTGACTATGTATTTGATTCGTAATTTTGTCATGTGCGCCATCCTGGCCTGATTGTTTGCGACACCTGTTGTATGAAAATCTGACAAAGGGCTGTGGTGTCGAAAAATTCTAACCGATCACCCATTCCTTGGTGTCATTTGTTTGGGTTCTCATAACCCGTTATCACGTTCTACGTACTCGTTACCGAATCCGCCGCAGCCAACCAACGGTTTTGTCCCAAACGCTCCACCATTGGCGGCCGACTCATGAAGTTCTACGATTGAATATCGACTTTTTGGATTTGCCACCATAAGGATTGCGAGCAGATCATCCCACCACCGAAATAAGGGGTCAAGACAGACCAGTGAATCTGTGGCGTTCAGGTGATGGTGCGACCAGCACAGCAGACGCTAGCAAGGCAGCTGATTGCAGGCGATCTTAATCCCACCGGCTGGGATTGATCCCCGCAGCCTCGGTCCGCATGCCTTCGGGCTTATGTGGTTGGACCCATTCAAAACCGGTCGTATTCAGACTTTTCAAAAATGGCTTGGCGATCGCAGGGGCATTGGCAACAAATTCCGAGGGCCATTCTTCGACTGGTTGAATCGGACCCGCCCAAGCCGGCCGGTATCCCAACTGGACCAATTCACGTGGGTGCGAATCCAAATTGGCATGACTCCCATGAAGTAACATCGAGGGCACGACAACGGCAGTACCAGCCGGTACCACCAGGGTAATTTCTTCGGGGTGTGACTTGTATCGTACGTAAGGACTTGCATCGCCATGAAACGACAGGTGTGATCGCGGCACCAGTCGAAACGGCGCACGCTTTTCGGTCAACTCATCCAAATAATACAACACCCGTAGTAGCCGAGGACAGCTTCCCTCAAAGCCAAACAGGTCAGAACCATGAGGTTGACCGTCCGTATGCAGTGAAATTCCAGGACATCCCGGAAGAGAGCGTTGGAAAAATCCACGAGTGAACACGATGTCACGACCCAACACATCCTCGAGAAAATCGATCATGGGTGGATAACCAATCAACTCTGCAACCGCTTCACACGTCCACTGCGGCTGCGTGACCGCACGAGTTTGACACTCGCTATAGCTCGTATGATTCATTTCAGCGTCAGCCATACCCGCTTGAATCCGCGCAATAGTGTCGGCGTCCAAAATCTGCGGAAACACCGCGTAACCTTCAACTTCAAATCTTCGTATCTGTTCAGCACGTGACATCGTAGTGAAATCCGTGCGATCAACGTTCATGAAGTCAATAACTTCGTCGGAAGCGTTGGATGGTACGTTCATTTGATTACTGTCCGTGGATGCATTTCATCTCCAGTTAACGCTGGGCGTCTCCAATGGGTAGCTCGCCCAACCGCAAACAAGCTCCTTCTACCGTGCTGCGAACATAAACTAGCCCGTCATTGTAAGCTGGAGTCGACCAGCATTTTCCGGACACGGCTTGGACATTCGTCAACTCTACATAAGCATTCGGTTGCGCTTCGACAATCACGAGTCGACCATCGTCTGACAAAACGATCAGGTGTTCACCGACCAAAATACAATTTCCCTGACCGAATCCTTCTTGCGACCACTGTACTTTGCCAGTCTCCAGCTCAACACACTGCAATGGCGCGTCGCCATATTCTTTGAAACCGTAGATCCCGTATAAAAACCCATCACGAACAACAGGCGTACTCCAGTGATTCATCAACTTGTTGTTCATCAACCAGACTTCATCTGCCGAAAAACCTTGATCGGAACGTGAAATCTGAAAGACTCCCGCACCCACGCCGTATCCGGCCGAGCAATAAACGAAATCTCGCTCCACCACGGGAGAAGCGGCGGTCGAGGTACGATAGTCAAACGGAGCATGCCACAATTCCTCACCGTCACGTGGGTCAACACCCACGAGACCAGACTGGGCAAAAAACACAAGTTGGTTGGTTCCAGAAATTGGCGTCACTACCGGAGTCGCATGCGTCATAGCTTCGTTTCCACTATGCCAGACTAATTCTCCACTACGGTGATCAAACGCCAAAAAGGCTTTGCCAGGCCCACCACCAGGCACACACACCATATCGCCTACAATCACCGGCGACGCCGCATTTTTCCATGTAATGTTCTTTCCTTCAAAATCCTTGGCAATATCTTGCTGCCAGAGAATCTTGCCAGACGTGGCTTCCATACAGGTCAGTAACAAATGCGCATCGTACACATAAATTCGGCCTTCATGGATCGTGGGGGTAGACCGTGGACCGTCGCCGCCACGATTCCCCGGAGCACCTGCATCCCCGCCACCGTGTTCATACTTACTGCTGCCGAATGTTCGTTCCCAGAGCGGCTTCCCAGTCAAGGCATCCAACATCAAACAAACTTCATGGCGAGCGTCTCCCTCTTCGTCACGAGAGATCAACGTCACGGCCATTCCGTCCGCCACGCTGAACGAGCTAAAACCGAGTGGCGTACCGATATTCCAGACGAACTGTGGGCCTTCCTCAGACCATGAAACCTGAGGCAACGATTCGTCAATACGTCCATCTCCATTTGGACCTCGATATTGAGGCCAATCCGCCTGGACATACCCCACGAAAACCAGAGACAAACTTAGCGCGATGACCCAAAACCCAATTTCCCGCGACATAGATACTTCCTCGGAGTTTTACAAAATCTGGCATACACGTCATTCGGCATCCATGCCCCCTTGCCTGTCCATGGCGAATTTACAATACGGCTGCCGAGACCTGCCCTGCCACGCGATCGGGCGTAAACGGGGGGGGTAACCTAGAAGCCTGTACTGCGATCCAAACGAATCCTACCCGTACAGCGCTTAGTATAAGCTGCGGCAAGACAAACGTCACCAGGGTGAATCGAATCATTCCCAGGCATTGACGATTCAAGATGAACCTCGCGGCCCGATTCGAAGATTTAGGTCCAGCGACGATTAACGGCGTATCCTGGGGCTTTCCCCCCGTTTGTTTGCCGTCTCCACAGGTTGAGAAGAAGATCCGTCCGGCGACTTACCTGACGATGCCTGCTCCGAAGATATCGCTGCCAAGTCAACCTCCACCAAATCTTCTGTAAAACGTGCCTTGTAGTCCATGGAACTCTCTGCACCGCTGAATGCCAACACTGACTCCTTCAGTTCCATCCGCTGCCGCCGTACACAACCAGCATCGATATCAAACTTAATCGTTCCTCCCAACAATCGCTGCACTAACTGTGCTCGAATTCGCGGATCCTTGACAGGAGACAGAACTTCCGTATCTAAAGATATGGTAGCCAACCCAGCGACCACCTTTTCCAATCGAAAGACTTGTCGAGCCTGAATGTTGATCAGTGTACCATTCGGCGTGCGGACAGGAATCACGTATGGCGTTTCCCACTGATCCTGAATTCGCACCGGATGACCAGGGAACGGCATGGTCACGATGGCATGCTGTTCTTGCTTAGATCCTTTCCGATCATTTCTTTCAATGACTTCTCCCACGGTGGACAATGTAATTGTCGACAAAGGCACTCCGACAGAGGCTGCTACATTTTCATATTCAGGGGGTACCTTGTCATCCGTCGAACTGTTGTACCGAATCTCCTGACGTCCCGTCACCCTTTGCCACATGTCAACATCTTCAACCGAATGTACAAAAACCGCATTTCCTTCAGTGTCCACTGAAATGATCCGCCAGGTCTTTGTGGAACGACTGCCAGTTTCGGCCTTTTGGGTGGTACCTTGAATCGCAGTTTCCACCGTCACAAGATGATTCACCTCCCAACGCAACGTCTCATCTTGACGAAATTTGTATCTCAACTCATACGTCGCGTTTTGATCGACAGCCTGTCCAGAACGTCCATCAGCTACACGACCTGCTGCAGTATCTGTGTTACTCGATTCGACTTCACCCACACCATCTGGTAATCCTGCAGCAGTGGGTGATGCAGTGGAGGACGAGTTGTCGATCGTTTCCACACCGTGAAGTGGTGAATTGCAGTGGATCAGAATGCCCAACAAGACAACGTAGAATCTGAACGGCTTCATAAGATAGCTTCCTTGCTAGCTAAGTTCGTTCCCTTTCGCCGAGCCTTATGGCTCACGTTTACTGCGTATCCGTCCACCCCAATCGAGCTTGTCCCGGAGCATTTTATAGTATGTGTGCCCACCAACCTGTACGGTACGGAACACGGCATCCGAACGCTCGACACAAACCCGGTCTCCAGGCAAGAGACGACACAACGCTTGACCGTCGACCAATAGCTCGGTGTGTTCCCCAGGCTCCCGTACCACCATGTGGTACACACGGTCAGCAGCATCCACCAAAGGACGTACCGTCAATGTGTGTGGACTGATGGGCGACACGACAAAAGCTTGTAGATCTGATCGCAGGATCGGTCCACCTGCCGATAAACTATGTCCCGTTGATCCCACCGGCGTACTCACAATCAAACCGTCGCAACTATAGGTCGTGGCCAATTCTGAGTCAACGTACAGATCGATATCCAACAGTCGATGACGGGGCCCGCCCATAATGGCCGCTTCATTCAGCCCCAAGGTGGCTGCCCGAGTCTTGTCGGCAGTTTCGACGGAGCACTCAAGCATCAGGTGCTCGACCAACTCACAGTTGCCAGCAGTGATACCAGCCAGAACCTGCCCTATTTCGTCAGGTGCCAGGTCTGCAAGAAACCCCAATCTTCCCAGATTAACTCCCACAACGGGCCACTGACGATGTCCCATCTGCTTAGCGGCCCGGAGCATCGAGCCATCACCGCCCATAACCACTGCGACGTCGGCTTCGACGTCGGCCAAATCTTCCTTGCCATAAAGGTCTTCGAAAACGATATCCCAATGCTGGCTGATGGTAGGCCTTAACCGATCCGCCTCTTTCAGCACGGTCGGTTTGTCATTGGCCATGCCGAGCAAGACAGCGCGAAGCTGCGTCCGATTCGAATTAGACCAGGACGGCTGCAATCGAAACTCCTCTTAGCGAGTGTCGACGGCGTTCCGGATGCCCGCGATTTTCGCAGCAGACCGACATGCGTCCACAATACCGTTGGCATCGAGGCGTAAATCAGCGAGCAATTCCGCTCTGTCACCGTGTTCGACAAAGTGGTCGGGAACCCCCAACCGTTTCATAACGCCAACATTAACACGAGCATCGGACAAGAGTTCTACCACAGCACTACCGAACCCACCGGCCAAGGCAGCTTCTTCGACCGTCACCACAAATCTACTTTGCTCCGCCATCATAAGGATCGTTTCACGATCCAATGGTTTGACGAAACGGGCATTCACAACGCCCACCTCGAGCCCTTCAGCGCGAAGCACATCAGCGGCTTCCAAGCAGGCAGTCAATAAGGTTCCACAACAAAAGATCACACCATCATTCCCTGCCCGCAAACATTCCGCACGGCCCAACGCTATCGGCTGTCGATCTCCCTCAACAGTTTCCGCAGAGGTTTTCGGATAGCGCAACGAACAAGGAGAGGGTTGCTGGATGGCAAAATCAAGCATGGCGGCCAAGTCAAAAGAATCACCAGGTGCCATGACGACCATGTTGGGCAACAACCGCATATACCCTAAGTCAAACACCCCATGATGGGTTGGTCCATCCGCACCGGTTAATCCTGAACGATCCAACATGAAAGTCACGGGCAAGTTTTGCAGCGCCACTTCCTGAAAGATCTGGTCGAAACTACGTTGTAGGAACGTACTGTAGATATCGACTACCGGTCGCAAACCCGCTTTGGCCTGCCCCGCCGCAAAGGCCACCGTATGCGACTCACAAATCCCTGTGTCAAAGAACCGTTCCGTAATCTGTTCGCGAATCGGCTCCAGCTTGTTTCCTTGACACATGGCGGCGGTCATAACAGTGACCTTATCATTCCGATGCATCACGTCGAGAATCGCGTCACTAGCCACATGAGTGTAGGCTTGCCTACTGGAAGTACTCTTAGGAATCGGCTTGCCCTTGTCCTGTACGAATGCTGGAGGAGTATGAAAATAGACAGGGTCTTGCTCAGCAGGCTGGAATCCGTGGCCTTTTTCGGTAACCACATGCAACAAAACAGGCTCGTCCAGATCCTTGACCATCTTCAAGTATTTCCTCATCAATCCAATATCATGTCCGTCGATGGGACCGATGTAGCTGAAACCAAGATCTTCGAACAGCATTCCCCCATGCAGACCGGCCTTGACCCCTTCTTTGATCTGTGCCAACAGTCGTTCCGCAGGATCACCAAAAACCGGCATTCGGTTCAGGACCTTCACGATCTCTGTCTTCAAACCTGTGTAAAACGGATTCGTGCGCAAGCGATCCAGGTAATCGGCCATACCACCAACACGCGGGCAAATCGACATTTTATTGTCGTTCAACACTACCAGGAACTTCTTCATCCGACTGGTATTGTTCAAGGCTTCATACACAATCCCCGATGGAAATGCTCCATCACCGATCACAGCTACAGCATGTCGTTCCTCTTGCCCCAGCAGCTCATCTCCACTACGCAGCCCCAATACCGTGGAAATGCTACACCCGGCATGCCCCGTCATGAATAAGTCGTATTCACTTTCATTTGGGTTCGGGTATCCCATCAGACCACCCTTAGTACGGATGGTTTTAAATTCGTGGTAACGCCCCGTTACCAACTTGTGGGGATATATCTGATGGCCGGTATCCCAGATCAAACGGTCCCGGCGAAAATCAAATGTGCTATGAAGGGCCAAGCAAAGTTCGACGACGCCTAAATTCGAGGCAAAGTGCGCCGTTCGCTCCGAAACGATTTGGCACAGCGCATCCCGCATCTCTTGGGCTAAACGGTCCAAGTCCTTCGAAGACATACCACGCAAACTGTCGGGAGATTCAATTTGGGACAACAACTCGTGCATCGTGCTAGTGATCCCTCTTGAGAACGTATTGGGCCAACGCGATAAGGTACTCCGCACGTGCTCCTAACGGACCGAGCAAGTCACACGCTGCCGAAACAAGTTCCTCTGCACGGCATGCGCTCTCGTCGACGCCCCAAACCCCAGGAAACGTCAGTTTTCCTTGATGGATGTCTTTGCCAACGGCCTTGCCCACGGTGCTGGCATCACCTCGAGCATCCAGTAGGTCGTCTGCAATTTGAAAAGCTAAGCCGATCTTTTCTCCATACAAATCGAGCCGGTGCAAAAGTTCGCTGTCGACCTGAGCGATGACAGCACCCAACCGAACGCTGGCACGAATCAAAGCCCCTGTTTTTCGAGCATGTATCGATTGCAACAATTCTTGCCGCGCCAGTGGCCCGGTCCATTCCGACTCTTCTCGGATGGCCTCTTCGGCAAGCAAATCATCCATTTGTCCACCCACCAATGCCGTAGGTCCAGTCGCACGAGCCAGCTCGATACAACATGCCGCCGCAATCGATGCAGGCTCAACATGACTGGAGAGAACTTCGAATGCCCCAGCCAGTAACGCGTCACCTGCCAAAATGGCCGTCGCCTCGTCGAAAGCTACATGGCACGTCGGCTTGCCACGTCGCGTTTCGTCATCATCCATGGCTGGTAGGTCATCGTGGATCAACGAATAAGTGTGAACCATCTCTACCGCACACGCAGCTGGCATCGCAGCCCCACGACTGCAACCGCAAGCTTCCGCGGTCATCAACACCAATAGCGGACGAAGTCTTTTGCCAGACGACAACAAACTGTGCCGAATCGCGTCACGCAGACGAGTCGGACAGTTAGAATCGAACTCGCTCCATGTATCTAAAGCGGAGTCGATTTCTTCCCGAGCTTGCGCGGCATATTGATCTAGGATCGAGGTCCCTGTTTGAACCATCCGGGTACTCTCTTGGACCGAGGAAATGGAAACACCGTCCTCTAGCATAAAATGGCCTTGAGTCATTGTTTCCAATTTTAGAATAGACGTTTTTCCTCGTCTACGTCATCCCCAGAAGTCGGGAGCTTACTTCGAGTCCCCGATTCCGGCTGAATACGTGCTCGACGGCTACTCCCCTGAGCCGCTCCTGGCGCAGAACCCTCTGCCTCCGTCGCATCTTCTTGATATTCCTGAGTCACGGGATTCCCGTCGGCATCAATTCCGGTCAACAATTCAATCCTACGCTCAGCACGTTCCAATAGTTCATGGCAGAGCTTCAATTCACGAATTCCACGCTCATATTCCTCCAGAGCTTCGGACAATCCGAGGTTACCCGACTCAAGACGCGTGACCGACTGTTCAATCGTCTGTAACGACTCTTCAAACGACACGGGTTCTTCTGTGGATCGGCTCTTTTTCTTTACAACCTTGCGTTTCTTGGTGGCCACGGTCATCGCCTTCCTGTATTTCGGCCTTCCTAAGTCCCCACTGGCACGATACATCAGCCGGTTCATTGTATCGTATCAACTATGAATCGGCTAACTCCTTTCGTTCGACACGACTGATCACCAGCCCGCGTGCCAAACGGGTTGTGATCTGATCACCTTCATCCAACACCCCAGCATCGAATAGAACGGTTCCATCTTCTGTCAGATGGGTAAGGCTGTAACCCCTCCCCAAAACACCCAAAGGACTCAGGGCATCAAGTTTTCCGGTAACGCTACGTAATCGTTCGTGCGCCCTTTCAATTCTCTGACATACGGCCCGATGACCGCGCTGATCCAAGTCATCTAACCGTCGCGTGTACTCAAGAATGAAGTCAAACGGCCGGGCAAAAGCTCGACGACTGCTCAGGTTCGCCCAATGGGTTCGTGCCATGGAAGCTTTTTGCCGAAGCGCTGTCACGTATCGCTGCCTCAGATCAGTCAACCGACGCTCTACTTCATCCTGGGATGGCAAAAGTAGTTCGCCAGCTTCTGTAGGGGTCAAGGCACGAACATCTGCCACCAGATCCGACAACGTAACATCGATTTCATGTCCGACGGCCGACACAACCGGAATTCGAGAAGCGAAGATAGCACGCACCACCGGCTCTTCATTAAAGCACCACAGATCTTCTACACTTCCGCCTCCGCGACACACCACTAAGACATCGTATGGCACCGACATCTCGTTGGCAGCCTGAATGCCTTGGGCGATTTCCAACGAAGCTCCTTCGCCTTGCACACGGCTGGGTATCACGGTGACATGAATGTGAGGCCACCTTCTCCGCATGACCTCCAGCAGGTCACGAATGGCCGCCCCCGTTGGACTCGTGACCACCGCAATTCGCCGAGGGATTTTTGGCAGCATTTTTTTGTGTCGAGTTTCGAACAACCCCTCCGCAGCCAACTTGGCGTGCAGCCTGCGAAAAGCAACTTGGAAAGCCCCTTCTCCTCGAGGCTCCGCTTGTCGAATGATCAGCTGATAGGACCCCCGAGGTGCATACACCTCGACGCTACCACGACATAAGATCTCAAGACCATCCGACAGATCGCACTGCAAACGCTCTGCGGTACCGCGCCAGACGACAGCGCGAATCTGCGAGGTTTCGTCCTTCAACGTGAAATAAACATGTCCAGAACGGGGACGCGACAAATCCGAGATTTCACCGGTTACCCACACATTGGGGAACGTGGTCTCTAAGAGACCTTTGACTTGCGCAGTTAATTGAGCCACCGAGTAGACGGCGGCCTCTTCAGATTCCATTTCCATCCGCGCAGCTACATTCATCCTGGGAATCTTCTTCGTGTGAGAGGCGCAGCTCAACGCCTGGAAACACGCTCAAACACCACCTCGATCTTATACGGCAGTCTGCCTTGCGCCAACCACCTGACGCCGATGGAAACACCCTCTGAATCATGGTATAAGGCATTTCGTTCTTATCTCGCAGTCACCCTAATCCACCACAAACTGACTGAATCAAACGCTCTGTTTCGCAGCGATCCTTCCTGAACTTTGGAAGGCTAGACCCTACTTAATCATCCAATACCTGATTGCATGAACGCATCTTCATCGCCAATGCGTGTTCTCATTACCGCCGGAGCGTCTGGAATTGGACGTACGACTGCCGAACTGTTTTTAGCTCACGGTGCGCGAGTTCACATCTGCGATATTTCCACAGAACACATTGCTACACTTAGAACAACTTTTCCGGACATTGGAGCGACATTGGCAGATGTAGCACAGCCCGAAGATGTCGATCAGGTGTTTGCCGACGTCGACGCACATTTAAACGGGCTAGATGTTTTGATCAACAACGCTGGCATCGCTGGGCCGACAGCCCCGGTCGAAGAGATCGCCTTGGAGGATTGGGAACAAACGGTTTCCGTTAACCTCACGGGCCAGTTCTTGTGTGCTCGACGTGCCGTTCCTCGCTTGCGCTCAGCTGGTGCAGGTGCGATCGTCCACCTGTCGTCCGTAGCCGGTCGACTGGGATATCCGTTGCGCACGCCTTATGCTGCTTCCAAGTGGGCCGTCGTCGGTTTCGCGAAATCATTGGCCGCGGAACTAGGCGGCGATGGTATTCGTGTGAACGCGGTGTTACCAGGACCTGTTGATGGTCCCCGCATTCAAGGCGTGATTGCTGCCAAAGCGAAAGCGATTGGTGTTTCCTACGAGGATATGGAACAGAATTATCTCGAACTTGCCTCGCTCCAACAAATGGTCACCCCAGAAGACGTTGCCCAAATGATCTACTTTTTATGCTCACCTGCTGGTCGTCACATTTCTGGGCAAGCCATTAGCGTCTGTGGGGACGTGCAACGCTTGACCTGAACCAGTCACGGCGCCACACTAGGCAGGCCACAAAACAACAGAGCATCTCGAACCTAAAGATAAATGATTCCCACATACGAGTGAAAGCATATGTCCGCTGAACTGAATGTCGGTGTTTTAGGCGCAGGTTGGTTTGGGCGAGAAGCTCATTTGGCAAATTTAATACGGCTGGATGGTGTTAACGTCATCGCTGCCAGCAGTCGGAGTCAAAGCAGTTTGGACAAAGCCAAAGCGCTGGTCGGCGAACATTTACAAACCTTTACGGACTGGCAAAAGGTCATCGAGATCGACTCCATCGACGCCGTCGTGATTGCCCTCACCAACGACCAACATCACACTGCCAGCATCAAAGCTCTCGAATCCGGGAAACATGTTCTCTGCGAAAAGCCATTGGGACTTACCCTTGCCGAATGTGACGACATTATCGCTGCAGCGGAAGCAAATAACCGCGTTCTCCAAGTAGGCCACGAGATGCGATTTCAGCGCATGTACCGCCACACCAAGGACATGATTGAACGTGGAGAGATTGGAAACTTACAACTGATGTGGTGCCATGAATATCGTGGACCAATGCGCACCGGATGGCGTTCCAGCCAACAACTTACAGGAGGAACACTACTCGAGAAAAATTGCCACCATTTTGACATGTTCCATTGGCTGTGCGATGCGCAGCCTCTGCGTGTGGCAGCTTTCGGCGGAATCAATGTCTTGCACGATCGAGAAGTTCTCGACAATGCACAAGTCCTTGTGGAATACGAGGGCGGAATGCGTGCCAGCTTGGAGCTGTGCCTGTTCGCCCCTCACGGCGGAGACACAGTCATAGGAGTTTGCGGCACTGATGGTCGCATTGACACCTTCAATCAGGCTCGAAAGCTAATTCACCACCGCTTCGACGTGCCAGAACGCACAGAAATGGACGTGGCCGACTATCCGGACGAATCAGCATTTACCGATGCGGCAGGGAGATTGGATCGAGGTATTCAACCCGAACTTTTCCATTTTCTTGAGTGCTGTCACACAGGAAAACGCCCTCTGACAGATGGGACGTCGGCACGACTGAGCGTCGCTGTCTGCCTGGCCGCCCAAGAGTCTGTACGTCGTGGGCAGGTTGTGGCAATCGAAGAACTTTCAGGCAACTGACCACGATTGCATGGCTCGTTCAGCCAGGAGGTCGTATCCAGTTCGTTACAGACATTGACACACGTGCCTCGTTACATGTTTATGTATCGTGAGACACGCAGTCACTCGATGCAAACCGTGCTCTCCCATTTGCATTTCCACCAGTCCAGCCGACTTCGTCTCCCAAGAGAATACGGACCGAAAATCGCAGGATTCATCACGCTCGTTGTCCTTGCCGTCTGGGAGGATCACTTATGCCTTAATTTATTGAAAAAAAGATCTTCGAGGGATGCCAACTATCCGAAACTCGCTTTTTGTGCAGCAAGCGACTATCATAGGTAAATACCTCCGGTGGGTTGCCGCAACGTCGGGTACAGGTTCGCCTACTATTGCTACAATCCAACTCCCGAGCCATATCGAATGGATGGCTTGTCGTTTTGGCAGATGCCCTTCTCCGAACACTGACCTACAAGCCTAATGTCACGACCTGATTACTCTCGTACACGATCATGGCTATGCGTGGAACCATTGGAGCCACGCATTCTCTTAAACGCTGATGTTGTGATTAGCGAAGTTGTCACGTCAAATCTCAATCAGCATGTCGATTTCTTCGACAGCTCCCCAGATTGGCTCGAAGTACTCAATCAAGGAAATGACAGAGTCAACCTGCAAAACTGGTACGTGACAGACGATCTAAACGATCTCACCAAATGGCAAGTTCCCAAGTCAACGTTCCTGGAACCTGACGAGCGAATCGTCATCTACGCGTCGGGGCGAGACACGATAGCAACCAATGGGGAACTGCACACGAATTTCAACATCGATACCGACACCGAGCCAGTAGCAATCGTCGATCCGACTGGCAACATTGTAGACAGTGTTGCCCTATTTCAGACGCCGTTGGCAACCAACGTTTCGTACGGATTGGCAGATTCCCTGACCACAACACCCTTAGTCACTTCTACTGACCCTGTCGTGGCCTTCGTCCCAACTGACGGCAGTTTGCTCGACACGTGGACAGGTGGCAATGAACCATTCAACGAAGCAGGCTGGACTTCTGGAGCAGGCGGAACCGGATATGATACGACTGGCCCTTCCACCGACATCCCTCCGCCTGTCGCCTACTGGCCTTTTGATTCAGTCGACGCGAATACAGGAACGACTCCCGACGCGATCGGAAAATATAATGCCACTATCATTGGAGCCTCACTTACCAACGGCTCCTCCGGACATTTTGGCGAAGCGTTATCGCTGGACGGAATCGACGACTACGCGATCGCCGGAGTCATTGAAGAGCTTCGCACACCAGACGCTTTCTCCATCTCGGCTTGGTTTCATCGCACCACTGACCAGGCAGGACCAGAAGCGTCCACAAAGCACAACGTCAACAACGTCTTGTTCGCTCAAGCATCTGACACCGACAACGACAATCTGGAAATCGGCACAGCAGGAAGTTCCATCGAACTTTTCGTGGATTCGGCAGACACCAGTGGAGTTCAATCGGAGCTAAACCAAACCGCGGCCGTGGCAAACAACGTCTGGCATCACCTTGTCCTTACTTACGACGTGAACTCCAGTAGCGAATTGTCGATCTATCTAGACGGAAGCCTGGTGGCTTCGCACAGCGAATTTGGCGGTCCACTCGATGACAACGTCACATCGCCTTTTAGCATAGGCCTGTCCCGTCCAGAAGGTTCGGCGGTAGGAGCTTTCGCGGGATGGATCGACGACGTTTCCATTTGGGACACAGCCCTGGAAGCAACCCACGTATCCGCATTGTTTAACGGCACTTCGCCACTAGAACTCGCTGGCTACCAAACGTTCGTCGGCTTAGATGCACAGGCTGACATGTTTGCAAAAAACAGCACCGCGTACACCAGGATCCCCTTCCAAGTGGTGGAGCCTGACGATGTGGACCTACTACGCCTGCGCATGCAATACGACGATGCATTTGTGGCCTACATTAACGGAGCCGAAGTCGCCCGCAGCAATTTCACGGGAGCACCAACTTGGAATTCGCAAGCGGACAGCGACCGCGTGGACTCAGACGCCTTCGTTCAGAAACATTTCGTCATTGCCCATGACAATGAGTTATTATCACCAGGAAACAACATCTTGGCGATTCAATCACTGAATGACTCACCGAATGCCACACGAACCATGGTAGCAGCGGAACTGGACGCGGTGCAGCTGCTTTACCGGGACGTACCACTCATAGAATCCGCCACGGTTCGTTCTGTTTTGGTACCAGAACATCCAACTCTGGGAACCACATGGACGGGAGGCTCAGAGCCCTTTTCTGAAATCGGTTGGGCCAGCGGAACGGGTGGCAGCGGATACCAGAATGTCACCCCCAGTCCCACAACAGCAACCCCGGTCGCCTATTGGACATTCGACGAACTGCGAAACGGCGGCAGTTTGTTACCTGACCAATATGGAAGGTATGACGGTACCGTCGTGGGTGCCACACTCTCCAACGGAGGCCAAGGTCGATTTGGTGAGGCTTTGATTTTCGATGGCGTTGATGATTACGTTAACATGGGTATCATCGAAGAACTTCGTACTCCGGAATCCTTTACGATATCGCTATGGTTCTTACGTGAAACCAACCATCATTTATCCGCCGACGCAACCAACCACAACACCAACAATGTATTGATCGCACAGGCCTCCGATACAGCCAACGACAATTTGGAGATAGGTACCGAAGGGACTTCCATTGAAGTCTTTCTGGATTCGGCAGAAACATCCGGTTCCGAGTCTGAGTTGAGCCAGCCCGCCACAGTGACCGACGGTACCTGGCATCACTTGGTGGTTGCGTACAACAGCCTGGAGGCACACGAGTTAAAGATCTATTTAGACGGATCCTTAGCCGGTGAGCGAAGTGAGCCTGGTGGCATCGTTTCAGACAATGTCACATCACCATTCACCATTGGATTGTCGCGACCAGACGGCTCGTCTTGGGGTGACTTCCAAGGCCTGATTGACGATGTCGCCATCTGGGACGTTTCTCTGGATGCGCAGGAGATCGGCGACATCTACAACGGCACACCACCTCCGTTGGCGGCTGGTCCCGGCTACGCTGGTGAAATCGAAAACGACCTGCAGTCCGAGATGCTGAACCAACAATCATCGGCATATGTGCGCATCCCCTTCTCTGTAGATGACCCCAATTCTGTGTTGTCCCTGAAATTGGACATCAAGTACGACGACGGACACATCACATACATCAACGGCACGGAAGTGGCTCGGAGCAATCTTAGTGGTACGCCCGCTTTCAATTCGGTGGCAGATACCGACCGGCCGGATGTCGCAGCATTCGTCGCTGATCAGCTTGTCATCACGAGCACATCCAACTTATTACAAACGGACAATAACATCCTGGCCATTCATGGCGTCAACGCATCTCCTTCGGCTGATCGGTTTCTCATCGATGCACAACTGTCGGCGACCTATCTTCCGAGTACCTTGACGTCGTACATGGACACCCCAACTCCTGGGGCAGTGAACTCTGCAGGTTTGGCAGGCCTGGCCACTCCACCGGTGTATTCCATTCCTGGGGGCGTATTCGCCAATTCCACCAACATAGAACTAACAAATACTCTACCGCTCAGTGAAATTCGCTACACCACGGATGGGACATTACCCACAGACATCTCGGTACTTTACACCGACCCCATCACAATCACCGAAACCACCGAGATCCGGGCACGGACCTACCATCCCGACTTCGTGCCCAGTGACATTACAAGCGAATCGTATACCCTCATCGGTGCGGACTTACTTGACTTCCAGGGCACCGGATCACCATTCGCGTCGGAAATCCCAGTGGTTGTTTTCGAGACTTACGGACAGTTTATCCAGCAGCACGCGTTCTCCAACATTGGATTTTCTCTCATTGAACCGCAACCGAACGGCTTGGCCAGTATCACGGATCCGCGAACCGTCGATACCCGAGCTGGACTTCGAGTCCGCGGTTCGTCCAGCGCCGACTTTGCCAAGAAACCCTACGCCTTGGAACTACGCCGAGACGATAGCGACGAAGACCTCAGCCTGCCCTTATTGGGAATGGATCCCGAAGCCGATTGGGTGCTCCAAGGGCCCTATCAGTTCGACCGCTCTCTCAACCGAAATCGACTCATCTATGACCTGAGCAATCAAATTGGCCAACCAGCTTCGGAGACCCGATATATCGAAGTCTTTACCAATCTATCGGGAGACCTCACGTATAACGACTACGTCGGAGTGTATGTGTTGATCGAAAAGATTGAACGCGATCCAGGCCGCGTTGACGTCGAGAAACTCTCTTCTCAGATGACGGAGGAACCTGACATCAGCGGTGGTTATATCTTCAAGATCGACCGCCTAGACCCTGGGGACGGCGGCTTCTATGCCGCCAGCCAACAATGGGCTTATGTCGAACCCAAGGAAATGGAAATCCAGCAAGTCTCAGAACAGAGAAACTATCTCCGGGATTACATCGTCGTTTTTTACAGCGCGCTGAGCCAGTCTGATTTCACTCACCCGCAAACCGGCCAGCACTATACCGAACTAGTCGATTTAGACTCGCTCGTAGACCATTACTTACTCAACGAACTCATGATGAATGTGGATGCTTTGCGCTTAAGTGCGTATTGGCACAAACCACGTGAAGGCAAACTGATTGCGGGTCCCATCTGGGATTTTGACCGTTCTGCAGAATCGGCCACGGATCATCGCGACAACTATCCCACCACTTGGTATGACGACACGGAAGTCATCCCAACGGTGTGGCGATCGCTTTTCAGGGACCTCGAGTTCCGACAAAGGTTTATCGATCGCTGGACGGAACTTCGCCGAGGTGCCTTTAGCGACGACAACATCGCAGCGACCATTGATCGACTGGCTGCAGAACTCGGAAACGACAACCCCGCCTCGGGTGAGCCCAATGCGGTGACACGAAACTTTACACGCTGGGTCGGTACGCCTCCTCGCCACAGCGGAGGCTATGATACTGGAGAATTAAACGGTAGCTGGAAAGGCGAGGTCGCGCATCAAAAAGCGTGGCTCGTTGAACGCACCGCATGGCTGGACAGCATGTTCTTGGAGACGCCAGTCATCGATCCGGTCGGAGGAGCCATCACGGTGCCGGCTTCGGCCACCATTACAGGCCCTGCTGGTGGTACCATCTACTACACTTTGGACGGCACGGATCCTCGCCTTCCCGGCGGCGCCCTATCTTCTAGCGCCATAGAGTATACCGGACCTTTTCCTCTAACCGATTCGGTGACCATCAAGGCTCGTACGTTTGAAACTGGTTACGAAGTCGCCATTACCTCGTTTCACAACTCATCTTCGAACCCGGAAGAATGGAGCGGGCTGGCAGTGGCGCCGTTTCAAGCGGGGACATTCAGTTTTACAGAAGTTAACTATCATCCATCGGAGCCAACAGCTAACGAATTGCTCATTAACCCAGCATTTGAAGACGATGATTTTGAATTCGTCGAAATAGAGCTCAGCGGCTCCGGCCTTTTGGACTTATCAGACATTCAGATCACGGGCGGAATCGAATTCGACTTTAACACCAGTTCTATTCAGACAATAGCTCCTGGCGACCGCCTGTTGGTCGTACGCAATCAGCCAGCATTTGAATCCCGTTACGGCACATCGTTAAATCAGCAAATCGCTGGTGAGTATTCAGGTCGGCTGGCAAACGGAGGTGAAACGCTGACGATTGTCAACGGGTTTGGCCAGGAACTGGGAACCATCGATTACAACGATAACGACCCGTGGCCCAAACTCCCGGATGGCCATGGCGCAACACTCGAGATCATTCAGCCATTCGGGGACAACAGTGATCCACGAAACTGGCGATTCAGTTCGACTTGGGGAGGAAGTCCTGGCACTGCAGGGCAATCTACCACGAATGTCGTCATCAATGAAATCCTATCCAACCCCCTCAATGGGGGAATAGATGTCATCGAGTTATACAATGCTTCGTCGACAACTGTTGACCTGAGCGGCTGGTGGCTAAGTGATCAATTTGACGAATTAGACCGCTATGTTTTTCCAGCCAATTCACAGCTCGTTGCCGGAGAATATCTATTACTTGACAGCACTCTGACAGGATTCGGACTAAATGGTACGACGGGAGAGGACCTTGTGTTGGTCGATCCGACGTCCACGTCGCTCGTCTTCGTCGACTCGCTCATGTTTGGTGCCTCCAGGGCAGGACAAACACTTGGTCGATGGCCCAATGCGACCGGTGACCTGTTTCCCATGACCTCCACCACCTTGGGAACCCATAATGCGAGCCCACAAATCGGGCCGATTGTGATCAGCGAAATCATGAACCATCCATCCGATCCGGGGGACGGCACCAACCCTCAGTCGCTAGAGTTCATCGAACTATTCAACCCAACACCATTTGCCGTATCTCTGGATAGTTGGACCATCGATGGTATCGGATACACATTTCCCGCCGGAAGCTCGATTGATCCTGGCCAGTTCGTAGTCGTGGTACCATTCGATCCTGTAACGGACGCAGCTAATATTGCCGCTTACAATGTGGCATACCGCATTGACATTGCCACCCAAGCGGCCACATTCCTTGGCCCCTACTCCGGTCGCCTACGTAATGAAGGTGAACGACTGACGTTACTCAGAGCTAACGTCAATCCGGGAGGCAACCCCGACACGGCCCCCTTAGTCATCGAAGACCGCGTACTTTTCGATAATGTGAGTCCCTGGCCTGAAACCACCAACGGCCAAGGGGATTCCCTACACCGCATACGCGTCGACCAGTGGGGTTTTGAAGAAACTGCCTGGTTGGCAGGCAATCCATCTCCCGGGCGTTTTGGCCCACCCGTCACCACAACTTTTACGCCCAACCTCAATACAGTCGGCGAGATAGCCACAGCAACCAATGTGACTCATGAGCTGCAGACCGTCATCCTGGAAAACACCTACATCAATCCAGTGGTATTTGCTTTACCCGTATCCTTCGAAGGAACGGACCAGACCATGGCACGGGTCGATAACGTACAGCCAGATCGTTTCGACCTATACCTCACCGAACCGTCAAACTTGAATGGAATCCACGGCGTAGGAGAAACGGTTAGCTATGTGGTCTTCGAAGCCGGCCGTCACATTTTGGAAAACGGAACTCAACTAGAAGTCGGTCTCATAGAGACTAGTGCAACCGTAGGAGTCGACATACCTGTATGGGAGAGTGTCGACTTTTCTGTTGCGTTTCAAACTGTCCCGATGGTTCTAAGCCAGCCCCAGACGGTTTTCGGACAAAGTTTCCTATCAACTCGCCAAAACCAGATTACGACATTCGGACTCGATTTGGCTCTGGAGCCAGAGCAACTAGCTACGGAGCAAAACGCTGTAGAGACGGTCGGATTTATGGCCTTAGAACCGGCAGCCGGCATGTGGAACGGAAAGCCCTACGAAGCTCAAAACACAGCAGCAATGGTTGGCGGTGACTTCACAACCGTTTCCTTCGATACTTTGTTCAGTTACCCTCCCCACCTGATTGCTTCGCTGGCAACCTACGTGGGCACTGACAATTCGCATCTCCGCTATCAGAACTTAGCAGTTCACAGCGTTGAGCTTAAAGTCGAAGAAGACACCACGGTCGACACCGAGTTAATGCACACTGACGAGGGGGTATCGTATTTAGCTATGGACGGACAGGGTCCGTTGGATGCACTTACATTTTTCCCCAACACCACAACTCAGTCTCACATCTTGAATGTCACCGATTCCGGAACGATCCGTTCTTTACAGGTCACACTCGACATTTATCACACGCAATTGGATGAGCTGGACGTCTTCCTGGAAAGCCCAACAGGTACGGTCGTAGAACTATTTACCGGCGTTGGCGCCGACGGCAAACATCTAAAAAACACTACATTTGACAACGAAAGCCCCATATCCATTTCCTCTGGCCAAGCACCGTTCACAGGCATCTTTGCTCCTGAAGGATCGTTGCTCGATTTTCGTGGCGAAACGGCCACGGGGAACTGGGCGTTACACATCACCGATGACACGGCGAATGATAAGATTGGAGCACTCCATGGATGGACGCTCCGATTTGACACAGATCCTTCACCCGCCGGGAACCTCACCTACGACGACCAACTCGACGTGGACGACATCGACCTGCTATTCGCCAATCTCGGTTCCTCTACACCAATGTACGACGTCGACCACGACCTCGACACCGACATTGATGACATCCACCACCTGGTAGTCAACCTGATGGGCAAAAAACTTGGTGACACCGACCTGGACAATGACGTCGACATTACCGATTTTCATCGACTCGTGTCTCATTTCGATCCCCTGGGGACCAACGCTTTCCACAGCTGGCAAAACGGAAACTTCAATGGAGACTCGTTCGTTGACATCACCGACTTCAACGTGATCGCCCAAAACTATGCGCCGCTAGGCTATACCGCGATTTCTCCTGACGACCTAGCCACAGCACCAGATACGTTCATCGTCACCCATCGTCGTCACGCAATGTCAAGCTCTACGGCAACACCCGCTTCCAAAAGCATGACTGAAAGCCCACCTAGCAAACATGATCCAGTTGATCGGGTTCCCCTCTCAAACCACATGTCCGAGGTCGACAGCCTGCATTTCCGTCGGAATCGACGTCCAGACCGGGCATAGCTGCAACCCTATGGCACAAAGTTGCCAGCCGCGATCCGACTGGGATAACCATAGAATTGACCAGTCCCTGGGCCGTCAGACAACCGCAAAAAAAGGTGCGGCACACCCTCGACATGCGTGCATCTGCAGCAAACCACGAGCCACTCAGACACGCGACCAGGTCGAAGCAACGTCCGCCTTAACTCTCCCCACAAGTCGGACCTCCAATGTGTTTAGAGCTACTCTTTTACCCGAGGCCCCAATTAGTTTTACTCGCTAAATACAAATCTCGCTTTCGACAGGTGGCGTTCCTGGCTATAGTAATGAATCAGTCACCAACAACATCAGTTCAGACAGAAACACCATGCAGACAGCTTCTCATTCCAACCGACAGCTCGAATACGAAGAAAACGGTTTTTTCACGGTCGAACGATTATTCACTCCATCGGATCTTAAAGAATTAAGCCAGCGAACCACGGACATTGCCGAAGGACGCGTGAAAGACTTTCCGTCGTCGCTAATCGAATTGGAGCCGAATGCTGAAATACAAAATGCGAAAACGGTACGAAAAATCAACGATTGTGCCCGCAATGACTCTGTGTTTGCACGTTACGCGGCCAACGAAAATATTCTCGACATCGTTCAGGAAGTGCTTGGCCCCGATATCAAACTGTTCGGTAGCCAGTGCTTCATGAAACCTCCAGGGGGTGTGGAAAAACCCTACCATCAGGATTCACCGTATTTCTCCATCGCTCCCATGGCACTGGTCACGTGCTGGGTTGCACTCGACGAAGCAACCTTAGAAAACGGTTGCCTGTGGGTCGTTCCCGGCAGTCATCGTCAGGGACCGCTTGAGCATTCCGAAGCATGGGACCTTGGAAATCGAATAGACATGCGAATTCCAGAATCAGCTTTTGATCGTTCTAAGGAAGTGGCAATCACCATGCCAGAGGGCAGCTGTAGTTTTCACCACAGCCTGTTGCTACACATGTCTCACCCCAACAAGACTTCTCAGCCACGCCGAGGCGCCGCCTTTCATTACATGAGCTCTCGTTCCCATTGGACCAATCCAGAAAAGCCGGCGCCCGAATACCCTTTATTGCGAGGCCAAGCTTATCCGGGCTGTGTTTAATCCCAGACGCTTGCTTGCAAAGCAGAAACTTGTCTGTCGAAAACCAAAACCTCTAGAATTTGCTGTCAGCGAGCCGCGTCGAGCGCCTAGACGATCCGAGGCATTGCAGGCCCTGGCTATTACCACGGCTTGAGACGCTTTACCCTCTGTTTCAGGTCTAAGACGACGCCAGAGCCATCGCCTGCCTTCTACTAAGAACCGCTTCCAAATCACTCTAGAGCGTTGGCTATTTCGGAATCTCGTCGCTGTCCACATCAAACCATTCTGGACGGAACTCGATACGTCGATGATCAACCATAGCTAGATTCGCGGTAAGCGCCACAACGGCTCGCGACAAGGCCAACTCAGGGCCGCACCGTGGCTGGTTTTCCAAATCCGGATGCCGGATGCACCAAGCCAGATGTTCCAACTGCTCACGAAACCCGGGACTGGGGCCTCCGGCCAATGAAGATTGGGCGACACCGCTGGATGCGGTTCCCATTGCCGAGGATTCTGACGTTTCTAGGACTGGCTGGTCGGAATCTTGAGTCGATACGGTCACCTCAGTGGCGTACGCCAACACGTTATTCCCAGGGCTGACTTCGCGATAGAGCATTACATCTCTTTCGGACTCAACGTACATTGTTCCTCGCGAACCCATGATCTGTTCACCGTACTGCTCGCCCGCGTTGGTACATATCGACGAGTAGGTGACCACCACAATGTCGTGATCGACATTACCCTGTTTCTTACCCAAAGGATGTGTAGGACCTGGAAACTCGAACGTAGCATAAACGTGATCTTCTACGTCACGTTCGTCATCAAAGAAGTATTTACCTCCCACGCCTTGAACGGCCAGAGGTTGGACATTGTCCAGCAGCACACTGCAAGCATCTAATTGCTGGCTGCCAAATTCGGGCATGAGACCACCGCCACTGCGTCGGAACAGCCGCCACCAACACAGCTCTTCAACGGACCCGTATCCATGCCCACTGAGCAAACCAGCGTCCAAGGACCGATCGGCATCCGGAATAGCCGGGCGCCAACGATCGTCCAACTGAATGACGCCGTCTACTTTGACGGGTCGGTTATTTTCCATGCGCGGCCAACTGTCGTTTCGATGCCAGAAAGCCCGAATGTGGTGCACACTGCCTAACAGGTCGTTTCGAATCAAGGACTGCGTGTTGTCGTACAAAATGCTGTAATGCCGCTGATGGCCTACGGCCAGGTAGCGTTCCGTTTCTCGTGACTTACGTGCCATCTCTTTACAATGGGCAACGTCTAACGCCATGGGTGACTCACAAAACACGTGCTTTCCTGCTGCCAACGCATCCATCACTACAGCATGATGCAAGTGAGAAGGCAGCGCGATGACGACCAACTCGATGTCCGGATCTTGCAATAACCGTTGATAATCGTCGTAGAAACGAACTTGCTGCTGGAATTGCTGTTCATTCAGATCGTATTTCCACAAGAATCCACTACGTTGTGAACTTTTCGGATCACCGACTTTGACGCGTTCTGCCTGCGAAGGTCGGATATCGCAATAGGCGATGAATTGCACATACTCGGGATTAGAATCATTAAGAAGAACATTCCCCTGATCTCCGCAACCGATCAGGGCAGCGCGGACCGGATTCCCATCCAGTTGGGAATAGCCAAAATAAAAGGCCCCCACTGCTGGAGCGACAGCAGCCGCTTTAAGCAGGTCTCGGCGGGTCACTCCCAGAGTACGAAAAAAGTTCTCTTGTCCAATCTGACGTTCTTCAGGTGAAAGGTTCATAAAGGCCTGCCTGTATGTCTAACAAACTCTCGACGTATCACGCATCGTTGTCCCCGTGCCGGCCCTGGCAGGTTCGAACGACTTGATGCAGTAAAAAATCCAACCCGGCCCAGCGTCCTGAGCTCGTCGTGGCAAGTGCCAACAACGCGATGACTTCTATCAGTATAGTGTTCACGATCAAATAATGAGACGATCCATCAAGCGTGCCGGTTAATCCTGGCAAGGGTGGCATCGCCACATAAAAAAACAACAACAACATGGCTGCCGCGACAGCAACTGGCCGGCCAAACAGACCCACCACCAAACAGCCTCCCAGCCCCACCAAACCAGCGACGACCAGCCGATCGATCCAAGCTACCAGCCGGCTCGCCGGAGGAATGCCCAATTGACGTTGGTCTGACTCAAGCAATTCTTGTAATTGGATCTCTAGTTTGGTCGTGTACGAGTCTAAGATACCCAACCATCTCGATCGTATACTCATCAACTTATTTCGTTCACTGGTCGTGCGTTGTCCTGACTCGATCCCCAACAGTCTCGCTTGTTCACTGATCGTCGCCTGTATCAGAGGATCCCCAAACACCTCAGTTCGCAGCTGTTTTCCAAAGAACTGCCTTTCACTGTGTGCTGTTTCCAACTGATCCTCGTCGTAACGGTAGAAGGAGTCATGCCGTTCAATGACCCGCGACCAATATGCTGAGACGCTTGCTTGATCGAAAGAGTCCACAGGTGGTTTTTCGGGCGCCCAGCGTTGAAAGAACCCAGCCGCCGGGCCTTCACTATTCTGCAGGTACCAGCGAGAGGACCAAGGATGGGCTGTCTCGAATGTTTCAAGCTTGTGGAGACCCTCGTACAACAAATGCCAACCAATCGCGATGCGCAACAACACGAGCAGGACTTTTGTCGTGGCCGGACAACAGGAAATGCAATTTACCAAAAGAAATGCTCCGCCGTTCCAGTGAGCCGAACGCACCAGCGCCGGACAGGCCGCCGCCAACGCCGTCGGATCACACACTTCGACTCGTTTTAAGAGCCTGTCTTGATACCACAGCGATCATTGAAACCAATGAGATTCATAAAATATACTGTAGGATAATGATTCAGTATTCAGGATCTTAAAATAACATCCACTCAAGATTTGACACGGGATACGAAAAGCTATCCCACCTTCAATTACCCGCGTCATCGCGGATACCGCTTAGCTCTGTTTCCAAAACCCGAATCACCGACCACTTAAGTTTCGGGCTACGCACTGCCGTTAAACTGCCCATCTCCGCCCGACGTTAGCGTGTTCAGCTTACGCTTTGAATCAGAACCTGGCACAGTCGTCTTAATCTCCACTCAATAACTGACAATAACTCTCATACCGGCGGGCATCAAGTCTGCCGTCCGCAACAGCATCTTTCACAGCACATTCAGATTCATGGGAATGGGTGCAATCCGGAAACCGACAGAGGTCCATATAGGGCCTTAAATCGCGGAAATAATTGGCAACTTCATAGGCCAACACGTCCCACAACTCAAATTGGCGAATTCCCGGCGTGTCCACCACATAACCACCCTCAGCCAACCGAATCAACCTGGCTGTTGTCGTCGTGTGTCTTCCCTTTTGGGTGTCACCACTCACAGCCCTTACTGTCAAGTTTAATTCAGGAGAAACACAATTCATCAACGATGATTTACCGACGCCACTTTGCCCCGCCAGGACGGTTTGGCACCCCATGAACAATTGGCGAAGTTGATCCACATTTTTCCCGGTTTCCGCGCTGACCATGACGACTTCGTAACCCATCTGACCGTAGACACCTACCAGAGGCTGTAAATCGGAAGGCTGAATCAAATCAATCTTATTAATGCAGACGACCGGTCGAACCCCTCCCTTCTCGGCGCTCAGAATGAGTCGATCAATCAGATGCGGCTTTAGGACTGGCTCAGCTGCACTGGAGACGATGAGCACCTGATCAATATTCGCCACAATCACATGCTGACGGCCGCGGCTGGTACGACTGAGCACACCGTGTCGCGGCGCCACTCGCTCAATGACACCATCATCTTCCCCTTGAGGACGAAACCACACCTGATCTCCAGCAACGACAACGTGACGTTGATCCGTCGCCAAGGTCTTCAACACCCGACGAGTCACGCAGCGATACTGAACACCTTCTTCAGTCTCTACAACGCTTTCCAAGCCATGGACGGCAAGTATCGTGCCTTGAAGACAAACCGAAAGATCAACTTCGGGGTGCACGGCAAACCCCGTATTATCATCTCCCGCGGCGTCGCCGATGACCGTCCGCCGACGAGTCAACGCTCCTTTTCCACTGACGGACTCGCGTTGTACAAGTTCGTCTTCGTCACCGGAAGCACCGTGAAACCGACGCGTCAGGTCGGTTTCACGCTGGCGCGTCACACGGTTCTTGCGAAAATCCGTGCGGATCTTTTGTTTCTGCTTCTGCTTTTTGCGTTTAGCCACGTACGTTGCGCTGGAAAGTAAAGCTTTCAGTCAGACACACCTAGTATCCCGACGACCCTTCATGGACATGTAAGTCCGGCAGGATCTTTGCCGTCTCAAACTGTCAATCGAAGCCGGATGAACTACTAGTCGCCCACGGCGATTTCGGACCGAGTCAGCTCCTTTTCATCGTGAGCCGTCTGCACAGGGGGACCGATCAACTCTGTTATTTCATTAAAGTCAAGCTCTTCATGGTCGACCAAGGCCTGTGCCAACTTATCCAACTTATCTCGATGGTCTGTAAGCAGCTGGTAGGCTCGGTCAGCCGCCGCGTGTAATATCTTAGCGACTTCTTCGTCGATCACCTGCATGGTGTGTTCGCTAAACTCGCGCAGCTGGTGCATTTCCCGCCCCAGAAAGGGATCTTCGTCGCTGATCTTATAGTTCACTGGCCCCAGCCGTTCACTCATGCCCCATTGAGTCACCATACGACGAGCGATTTTGGTAGCTTGCTCCAAATCCTGCGCGGCACCTGCCGTGTGTTCATCGAACACAAGTTCTTCGGCTGCCCTTCCTCCCAATAAACACACTAACCGCGTGTGCAGTTCCGATTCGGAAACACTCAAGCGATCTTCTTCCGGAAGGATCTCGGTAGCCCCCAACATTCTACCTCGAGGAATGACCGTCACTTTGTGGACGCGATCCGTACCTGGTGTAATCCAAGTCAGCAAGGCATGCCCAGCTTCGTGAAATGCAGTTTTCTCTTTTTCTTTTTCCAGCAACACCTCTTCTCGTTTCGCCCCCATCAAAACCTTATCGCGGGCGAACTCGAGGTCACTCATGGAAACAGCGGACTTGTCATGACGAGCGGCCCATAGCGCTGCTTCATTCACAACATTGCGAATATCAGCTCCGGTCAGTCCCACCGTACCGGCGGCCATGCGTTTCAAGTCAACATCATCATCTAGCAGTACTTCGCGAACGTGAACTTTGAAGATTTCCAATCGGCCTTTAAGGGTAGGTCGATCAACGGTCACATGTCGGTCAAAGCGGCCAGGGCGTAACAGGGCGGGATCCAATACATCAGGCCGGTTTGTGGCAGCCAGGACGATGATTGTGTCGTGCTGTGCAAAACCATCCATTTCACTCAGTATTTGGTTGAGTGTCTGCTCACGTTCGTCGTGACCGCCCCCTAGCCCCGCACCACGCTGACGCCCCACCGCATCGATTTCGTCGACAAAGACAATCGCCGGGGCATTCTCTTTGGCGGTCTTGAACAAATCCCGTACACGGCTTGCACCGACACCGACAAACATCTGAATGAATTCCGAACCATTCACGGAAAAGAATGGTACGCCAGCTTCTCCGGCTACCGCGCGAGCCAACAATGTTTTGCCGGTTCCTGGAGGCCCCATCAGAAGAACACCCGCAGGAATTCGCCCTCCTAAACGCTCAAATTTTTCCGGCTCTTTCAGAAAATCAACCATCTCTTGCAGGTCAGCTTTAACGCTTTCCAATCCCGCTACTTCAGCAAAAGTGATGGGCTGCTGACTTCCTTCGAACCGCCTTGCCGGACTCTTGCTAAACCCCGACAGAAAACCACCGCCAAAGAATTGGTCTCGCGACCGCCGAAACAACACGAATACAACAAACAGGATCAACAATGGCAGCACTACCATCACCAGTAATAGCGAAAAGGTATTATCCCTTTCGCCACGATCCTTGTATTCAAAGACTTCACTTTGGGCGACGAGACCTTCGAACTCATTCTGTGCCTGCTCACTGTCTGGCACTTTCGTTATAAATTCTTTCTTCAACAGCTTGGGATTACCATCTTTATCTGTTGGTTGTTCGAGCTCTCCAGTTTTCTTATCAAGGCGCATGGGGGCGTCTGGACGCCTTTTGAACGTGCCATGCAATTCCAATCCGTGTTTTTCCAAGATGGCAACATTGTCTTCCTTTAACTGATCCTGAAAGAAGCGATAGTCCACCTCAGAGACCTTCGAGAACACGCTATGTACCATCAACACCACGAACAGCGCCAGGAATGCAAAGAGCAACCAGCTGTTTGAGGCGGGACGGCGGCTTGACTTATTCTCATCCACAGGTTCATTCGATTTTTCAGGGGAAGACGAATCCATGTATTTCCTTTCAACGTGTACCAGTCTGCTGCGTCATTCTATACAAATTGCCGCAAATTTTCGACGCGAATCGTCTGCCGCCAACTTACTTCGGCGTATCGACGATGGACACTCAGGACTTCCGCAGAGAATACCAGTAGCTGTCACGTTGGTGGATCAACCACTACGGAGCGTCCAAAGAAGATTCACGGCTTTTCAAATATAGGTGAACGATTCTGTCAGGAAGCCCCACGGTGGTCGGCAAATCTCGGGGAAAATCTTCCTTATCCGGATCGGAATGTACGATTTCTTTCAAAATTGCGAGTTGATCTGGTGGCAGGAAGCTTTCGATCCGCAAAACCCTTCCATCCTCCAGGGCCTGCAAGGCATGCTCGAGAACGGTGTCGCTGGAAAGTTTACGAATGGCACAACATTCTTCCAAAGAAAAACCTGCATCCAGCACCCGCCAGGTCCATACATAGTCGTCCGTCATGGGTTCCACATCAGCCGCTACCGGCTGATGAGCAACTCGAAGTGCCAGTGGATGGATCCCAGGAACGGGCAAGTCAGGAACCTTTAAACCTTGATCACCGGCTGCCACTTGAGACAAGCGAACCGCTGGCTGCTGCCTAGTCCTTCTCGGCTTACGAGCCTTCTTCAACATCTCCGGCGGAACCTGTATCGATTCTTCGAAGATCTCTTGGCCCAGCATCACCCGAGCTCCACGTTCCGTCAAGCGAATCACGGGTCGAAAACGTTCGATCTCATTCTTTTCCACCAGCCGCTCATCAATCAACGCATCAATGAAGCTCGACACGTGCGTCTGCTTGAAATCCTCCAATAACCCGAAAGTAGAAAGCTCCTCTAAGCCCCATTTGGCGATCTTGGCGGATTTCGATCCACACAACATCTGTGCCACCATTTGTTTGCCGAAGCCGATATCTCGGCTCGAAAACTTTTGTTCGATGCGAGCTATACCACTTAACGTGATCAAGAGAACTTCATAAAGAGGGTCCTCGGGCCCTTCCAGCATGGTTGCATCGGGGGAAACCTGTGAACCGTCCGCGTTACATACATCGCATTTGTCGCAGCGATCACCATTCGACTCACCAAAATATCTCAAGATGAACAACTGCCTACATTGAGACGTCTGTGCAAATTTGATCATGCTGCGCAGCTTGCCGTATTCTGCCTGCTTCAGAGCCTGCAAATGCTCAAAATCGACCTCCAAGGAATCAAAACGACGCGACCGTTGCAACACATGGACAGCTCGCCCCCGAAACGGAGGTACGTAGTCGAAGGCTTGCAATTTGGCTAATTCACGCAAGGTCCTAGACAAAGCGTTCACTTCCATGGAAAGCGTCTCAGATAACGAAGCGAGTTGCAGATAAACTCGTTCGCAGCGTCGATCGCCTACAATACGTTCGACAGCCTGCAAAACCCGACGCTGCGCGGAAGCCTGGCGCGGCAGTAAGTCAACCAGAGTAGGATGCTCGCTTTCGATAAGCACAGAAGCCATGTTTTGTCGGGATTCCAATCTTTCTATAGCCCCCGATTGCTCCAATAATTTTTCACAGGCACGCACACCGTCAACGCTAACATCCAGACGCAGCTTGTCTTTCAATTGTTGTTGGGTAAGTTCGACAGGATCCTCGTCTGAGCGACGCAAGTACTCATAGACTGTCGCCACCGTTTCCCGAGATGGATGAGCGGATTCGATAAAGAACTCGTGAATATGTCGGTCACCTGAGCTGTACAGCAACAAACAACGCGATTCATTTCCATCTCGTCCCGCCCTGCCTGCTTCCTGGTAATAAGCCTCCAAACTGCCCGGCATGTTGTAGTGCACTACAAATCGCACATTGGCCTTGTCGACCCCCATGCCAAATGCCACCGTGGCCACAACGACATCGATCTCTCCTTGCATGAAACGTTCTTGAGCCTGGCAACGCTCTTCCCGTTCTAATCCCGCATGATACACACCCACAGCCCGACCAGTACGCAGGTTAATCTCATTGGCCACTTCTACACACCTGTCGCGACTGGATGCATAGACGATCCCCGGACCAGGCATATGCTGCAGAAAATTTTCTAAGGCCTGGTCTTTCTCGCGCCTCGTTTCACATCGTTCCACCTCGTAGCACAAGTTCGGTCGAGCAAACCCCGTCACCAACACCAAAGGATCATTCAAACCGAGTTGGGCCACGACGTCGTCTCGAACATCTGGTGTAGCAGTTGCGGTAAGAGCGATCGTTTGTGGATTCCCAATGGCCTGGCGAAATTGTCCAAGCCGCGAATAATCCGGACGAAAGTCGTGTCCCCATTCGCTGATGCAATGAGCTTCGTCGACAGCCAACAGTTGTACCGAAGTGGCTCGAATCGCCCGGACAAACCGCGAGCTCCGAAATCGCTCTGGAGCGATGTACACCAAATCAAACTCACCCGCTTGCATCCCATGAATGCGGTGGCTCTGCTCTTCCGCCGTTAAACTGCTATTAATAAACGTGGCGGAGATCCCCAGGTCGGCCAGAGAATCAACCTGATCTTTCATGAGTGCGATCAAAGGCGAAACGACCAAAGTCACACCGTGACGCATGACCGCGGGAAGCTGATAACAAAGACTCTTGCCACCACCGGTCGGCATCACGCACACACAATCCCGACCGTCCACCAGCGCTGAAATCACTTCCTTTTGACCAGGCCGGAACTGGGACAGCCCAAAACGAGCCAAGAACGACTCGCTATTCAAAGCTACCGACATCACCATACGAGACAGACCTCCGTGTTGCGCTGCGCCGGGTGAGCCTAAAAAGATATCATGAGTCCACGGCACGAGGAACAATCAAGCGTTGATTGTAGACGACACGGCATCTTTTGGGGACCCTGTAGGCCTACCCCCAAAAAACCGGCTACTTTTCCTGGCCATTTTCGTACCGCATTTCGCTAACCAAGGAACCTCCCTGCCGCCACGTCCTGAATGTCCCGTGCGGCTTACCTTGGCGGTAGCTCTCCAATTTGAACTGCTGCCCTGTATGGTACCAACGCTGAGTTTCACCATGCAGCTTGCCGTTTTCATAGCGAGTCTCGTATTCGCGTACCGGTTGACCTTCGAGGCTCACACCAGGCGGATACCATTTGGTCCACACGCCATGGGGTCGATCCTGGTCAAAAACGTTCTTTTCGAGAACCGTTTTCCCGTCTGTGTGAAAATAGGCCCAAACACCATGCTTCCGACCTGACAGGTAATTTTCCTCCCGGTTCAGCAACCCGTCAGCTCCATAAACCAGCCAATGGCCATGCGTTTTCCCCTGCAAGTAATCTCCACTTTTAGCAACTTTTCCATTCACGTGCCAATAGGTCCAAGTCCCGGTGCGCCGACCATCAACATACTTACCTTCGATGAACCGTTTTCCATTTTCATAGAACTCAACGTAGCTACCGTGCCGCACCACAGCACCTTCAAAGTAGCGTTTCTCCTGCCAACGATGACTGATGGACCCGTCAGCAAATTTCTCCACAACCGTGACCATCTCGTATCTTCCTCGACTTTTCGTTGGCGGCGATATCTTTTCATCGGCCGACTGCGTGCGATGAGACTTTGCTGTCGAATTCGTAGTCGCATGTTTGGTGAAGCTGTCCCTATCAAAATCCAAATCGGACTCCGACGGAACATGCACGGCGACTTCAGAGATCTTGTTGAAACTGTTATCGTTGGCAGCCGTTTCTTGAGAGCTTTCTGCGACGACCGTGTCCAGTGAAGAAGTTGCCGCCAGTGAAGAAGTTGCCGCCAGCAACAAAGGCTTCTCAGCAACTGAATCCGACTCATGGTTCGCACAACCGACAAGCAAACAAACAGACAATCCCCCTACTACCCAACACCGGTACAACATAGCACAACACCCAACAACAAGGACGATCTAAGACAAGAACCAAAGACGAGACAGTGGACCAGCGGCAGACATTTAACGCATGAACATGCAATTCGCTCTGCCAACTTCCATGCTACGCAACTTTTCCCGAGAGGCACCGTGCATCGCTAAAAAAAGAGGACCGGTTCATGAAGTTTCGTTCCTAGGCACCTATTCTTCACGGCCAAATTCTCGATTGCGGATATCCGTATGCACCAATCTTTTTGACAGGGAAGGGTGGACAGATTTGATTACGGCTTTTCTGAAAAGACGCGATCGGCATATTGGCTGTTGAACCACGCAGGATCAAATGGATCCCGCGGATGCCCCGCCTGATGCGGTGGCAATGCTTCCGTTCCATCTGACAACGTTGCATCTGACAAATTGTCCGTTGCAGCAACAAATTGCTCCGCCGTTGTACCATCCAACGTTAACGTGCCAATTTGCCTAACCGTTTGCTGTCCAGCCACTGACGCGCCTGCGACAGACAAAGCCCCTGAGGTACCAGCCACGCCCCCAGGCTGCCGCAGTCCACCTGAACCTCCAGACAAGATTGTGGACGTCACGTGATTGGACTCGGTTTTTCCGTTCCCTCGAGTAGCTTGAAAAACTTTCGGCTGAATAATCTCAACTCCGACCGCGCGGTACACCCAATCTTTAAGAAGTTCATATTGGGTTGCTGTAATCTGCGGTCGCTGCCGAGCGTCGGCTGGTCCGTGGAAAACACGGGCGTGCTTCAACAATGGACTATTGCGAGGATCCTGGGGATTGATTTGATGTACGGCAGCTTCAAGATTTCTAAGTGTAAACGGCCTCGGAATGGCCCCCCGCCAAGGGTTTCTTCGAATGCGAAAAGCTGTGGTAGCCCGTTCGCCGTGGCACCCAGCCAGCGCACAATGATTGAGCAACACCGGCTGAACTTCTTTCCGAAACGCATCGAGCGCCAATGCCGAAACTGGTATCTTCGGTGATCCTTTCTGCAGAGTCTCCGCCGTATCCGATTCTGGTGAGAGACCGTCTACAGTCGATTCAGTTCGGCGCTTCGCCAAAACCTGCAACCTTCGAGCTAATTGGCGAACAGCCGGATGATTGGGTGAAATGCCATTCGCGACTTCGAACTGCCTCTGTGCATGGTCCAACAAATCTTCCTTTAAGCACCACACGGCCAGTTTTACGTGGCTATTCACATCACCTGGAATCAACTCCAGAGACTTAAAATCAAAAGCCTCCTCTACGTCACGGCACTCGTAGGCGACTTGGTCTAGGCCCAATCGGATCTCATTGCGCCCTTCCATTGCGACCAAAAATCCACCACCATGTGGCCATATCCGCCCTCTGATGAGATTCCCATTGCGTAACACCAACACACCGTCTCGTGGCTCCAAACCAGGATCCGCAGCCGATTCCAGTGGTACGCAAAACAGCGTCAGCGCAGCAACAACACCCAGAATTATCGTCAAGAAAGAATTCATAGCCGGAGAACATTAGGCACGTCGGGAAACGACGTCAAGCCAGAAGCCGTTCCCCAGCAACTCCTTCCTGGACTGCAAGCTGGAAAAAACAACGAAACGACCATGGAACAAGCATGTATTCGTCGAGAGGTATCATTCTGCGGTCACGTGCAGGGCGTCGGCTTTCGCTACACCACTTGTAAAATCGCAAACAACTACAATATAAAGGGTTATGTCCAGAACATGCCGGACGGGACTGTCCAACTTGTGGCCGAAGGAAGTTCAGACGAACTGAATTCGTTTCTCGCCGAAATTCATGAGGTGCAGTGCCACTACATCGATCAAAGCAAAGAAACGCAAACCATTTGCACACATGAATTTACGGAATTTAGCATCCGGACGTGAGAGGATTCGAAGCCTCGAACGATCCTCTACATGCAATAACAACTCACCAGTTCGAGAACAACCACTGGACAATCTGCGTAACACGACGTATCACAACACGTTGAAGAAAACCGCTCAACACAAGCCATTATCTCTATCTATTTGACTACACATGATGACGACTGCGCCAGTTTTTGCTTCGTTAATGACCTGGATCACGCCGCTGTGGATTCTTGGCGTAGGAGCCTTAGCTGGGCTTGTACTCCTACTCATGGGGTGGTGCGTCATTTCGTTAATTTCGCGGCCAGCGGGCAGAATCGCGGTAGAAGCCATCCGCGAAGGTATCATGTGGCCGACTTTGATGGTCATCGTGTTCTTCGGTGTAATTGGCGTGATTTGTTCGTTTAGCGTCGAAGACCGCGATGAAATACTCTCCGCCATCTTGCGCATCCCCAAGGTCGGCACATTTGCAATTGAACATGACCTGCCATCGCTTCAGGAAAGCGATCGTCCGACAGAAACAACCGGGGATTCCAACAGCGACGAGACGGAAACACCCGGTTTTTTCCGTCCCCCCGAGCGAGAAGTTCCTGTGAAGTTTCGGGTCAGTGAGCTGAAATACATGGTGTTTAATCCTCAGGAAGACATCTACGTCTCCACCCGCCCCGAAGGGGGTTCGGAAACGCGCCAAACTTTTCGTGTGGCGGGCGGCGATTCGTTCAATTGGTTTCCACCCGAGAAATCAGCCGATATTTTTCCATCTACCAACGTGAAATCGCTTTATGTGCGCAACCTGGGAGACCAGACCGCCAAACTCAAGATCACTTTGGTCACCGACCTGAAATACCCAGAAGTCAGAACGATTCCATTTGTCGCGTTGAGCGTGTTGGCGGTTTTCAGCCTCTATCTAGCGTGTCACGCATGGACACCGAAAGTGTCTGCCATTGCTCTATCGACAGCAAAATCCGAGGTAGCTCAACCGCTCTTCTTTGTAGCCTTAAGCTTGGGCATCTTTTTGTTGCTGGCCTTTATCTTCATTCCATACAACACCTTCGGTGAAGACGTAAAGATGCTGAAAGACTCCGGTCTCACCTTACTCATGGTGCTTTCACTGATTGTGGCTGTCTACGCAGCCGGCACTTCTGTTGCAGAAGAAATCGAAGGCCGAACGGCGCTCACGGTACTATCCAAACCGGTCGGTCGTCGCCAATTTGTGATAGGTAAGTTTTTAGGAATCACGTGGGTAGTATTTCTTATCTTCCTGATACTAAGTGCGGTTTTTCTCGCTGCCATTTCGTATAAAGTTGTGTACGACGCCAGAGAAACCGCCAATCCCGACCCTGTGTGGCAAGACAGCTTCTTTGAAATGAGCCGCACAGCACCCGGCATTGCGCTAGCCTTCTTTGAAACGATTGTCTTGGCTGCTTTGAGTGTCGCTATCTCGACCCGCCTCCCTCTGCTAGCGAACTTTATGGTAATGTTCGCAGTCTATGTACTTGGACACTTGACACCGCTGATCGTCCAATCAGCTCAGGTACGTGAAGTATTCGAGCCTGTCGTGTTCATTGGTCAATTGATCGCTACGGTAGTGCCCGTGTTAGACCACTTTAACGTACAAGCTGCAGTGGCCGCTGGAGTCCCAGTCCCCCTGGACTACCTGCTGTGGTGCTTTGCTTATTGCGCCTCATTTACCCTATTTTTCATGCTCTTGGCATTGGCACTGTTTGAAGACCGAGATTTAGCCTAACAAAGTGCCCACCAAATAGCTCTTGGCACAAATCGCACCAAGCGATAGACTGCTCGCTTTACCAAGGATTAGGAAATCGGTTTCGACGCATGCCTAAGTGGAGTGTCCGACGGAACGCAACCTCCAACTCAATTTGATGCACTTATTCTTTCTCTTCCTGGCAATTTCCATTGGCCTACTCGTATTAGATTTGGCAACCGCCCCGCGACCAGGTCGGGGAAGCGAGTAGTCACCTCACAGGCACGGCTATCACAGCCGAGCATTGAATTCCCAGCGATTGGGCAACCAACGACTGGACTGTCCGGTGCTGTGCGAAGTGAACCTCGGCCAGACCATCTCAAATCCGCTAAGCAGTCTGACAAGGTACTGTTAAATCGCAGCGGGAATTATTTTCACGCTTGACCGGCAAGTCACCGCCAACTAATCTCCCTGGCCGTGTCTTTCGAGGTTCTGATAAATTTTTCGGACCGCGTTCTGTCCTTTCACACGGAGTTGCATGGAATCATGACACATGATTCAGGCGATGTTGGCTTCAAGAAAACGGTTTACCAACGACTAACCCTATTGCTGGGGTTTCTTGCAGTCTGCGGGTGCGCACAGTCAACACTACGACCCACGAATCTTGAAGTGGATGCATTGGAAGATGACAACACGGCCATCAAAACAATTGGTACTTACATGGCCCCTATGGGAATGAACTCCACCCAAGTCGAATCGGTGGCCTTAATAACGGGGCTCGACGGAACCGGCAGCGATCCTCCCCCGTCAGATCGACGTGCGAGGCTCATTGGTGAGATGCAAAAGCATCAAGTGAAACATCCCAATAACATTTTAAAGTCGGAACAAACATCTCTAGCGATTGTCGTAGGTTGGTTGCCTCCTGGAATTCGTAAAGGCGAGCGTTTCGACGTCGAGGTACGTGTACCGACAAAATCTCAGACAGCCAGCCTGAGAAATGGCTGGCTGATGCCCACTCGCCTTTCCGAATTGGCCGTATTGGGCGACAACGCCATTCACGACGGCCATGTTTGGGCTCGCGCCGAGGGGCCAATTCTAGTGGACTCATTCGTGAAGGGCTCTGACGACAAAGTGAATGAAGTCCGCGGACGGATTTTGGGAGGTGGTGTTGCTCTTCGGTCACGAGATCTGCGTCTGGTGATGCATAGCGACCAAAACTCGATTCGAATGACGTCGTTGATCGGATCGGCGATCAACGCACGATTTCATGGTTACCAAAAGGGCATCAAACACGGCATGGCCACCCCCAAAACCGACCAGTACATCGAGCTAAAACTTGACAGCCAGTACCAAGAGAACATTGCACGATACCTTAAAGTCATTCACCAGATCCCTCTGAGAATAAACACCTCAGAACAAGTCAGATATTTACAGAGGCTACAAGAGCAACTACAAGACCCAGCCACCACTTCCATGGCGGCGATTCGTCTAGAAGCCATTGGCCAAGATGCCGTCGAGGTCTTGGCGAGCGGTCTGAAATCGGAAGATCCAACCGTTCAGTTTCATGCAGCCGAGGCGTTAGCTTATTTGGGCGACGCCAAAGGAACACGTGTCCTGGGGGACGCCATCCATCATCAACCGGAATACCGTCAACGTGGCTTGATAGCGTTAGCGATGATGGATGACCTAGATGCTGACAACGAACTGGAACAACTACTCCATGTCGACAGTGTCCAGTCTCGATACGGTGCGTTTCGTGCTCTCCGTAAGCGAGACCCCCACGATCCGCTGATCCCTCAATTCAATATGGAAGGTGAATTCCACCTGCATGTTGTCGAATCGAAAAGCGAGCCATTAGTTCACTTATCCTGGAACGAACGTCCCGAGGTGGTTCTCTTTGGCGAGGACATCGAGTTACAACTGCCGGCGCTCGTTTTTGCCGGTAAACGGATCATTGTTGACGGACGTCACGGCAATGCGGTCAAAGTGAGTATGTTTCACCAAGAAAAAGGTGACATCCATGAGCATTGTTCAGCCAATTTGGCTGATATCCTGGACACCATTTCGCGTCTAGAAGGCACCTACCCGGAAATCGTGTTGTTTCTACGTCAAGCGTATGAGCGACAATACCTTACTTCACGTTTGGCACTCGATTCCGTCCCTGAATTCGGTGGCAATTTGACGCACAAACAGCCAATCGACTCAATTTCCTTCAACACACGGCCAACTGGCACGAATCCTCTGCAGTCGACTACAACGCCCCACACCGACCCGCATCTCGAAGTTCACGGTCAAGGGACAGAATCAGCGGTATTTGCAACGAAAAAGCCTTTGGCCTCCACTCCCCCAGTTCCCTCCGGATCTCCCCAGTCGACCAAGAATTCCACAAGCAAATTTGATAAAATAAAAAAAGGCACAGAATCGGTCAGTTTCGCCGAGGCCTTCGAATAGACAGACAAGAATGGCTTCGGGGCTCTTCGCCTCACGGTCGCTTTAATCCTTTTCAGCTCCTGAGCCGAGAACTGCACGTGTTAAGTCATGCTGAAGGCACTCGAATTAGTCGGCTTTAAGAGCTTCGCGGATAAAACGCGTTTTGATTTTCCCGAAGGGATCACCGTTGTTGTAGGACCCAACGGCTCCGGAAAATCAAATATCGTCGACGCTATCAAATGGGTTTTGGGCGAGCAAAGCGCCAAAAGCCTGCGCGGCCAGGAGATGGCCGACGTGATCTTCAAAGGGGCGTCTGCCGGCAATCGCCGCGCTATGAACACGGCGGAAGCGACGCTTGTGTTCGACAATTCCACGGCCCAATTCGATGTCGATGCTCCCGAAGTCCATGTGACTCGTCGAGTCTACCGTAGTGGGGAGGGAGAATACCTCATCAATGGCCAACCCTCCCGGCTGCGAGACATCCGCGACTTGTTTCGTGGAACGGGTGCCGGTGCCGGTGCCTACAGTTTGATCGAACAGGGCAAAGTGGACGTATTGCTTGCGGCATCTCCGCATCAACGGCGGGCCATCTTTGAAGAAGCAGCGGGAATCAGTCGGTTCAAAGCCAAAAAGTCTGAATGTGCGCGACGCCTAGAACGAGTCGACCAGAATCTTGTTCGCTTGGCCGACATTGTTGACGAAGTCGACAGCCGTTTAAGAGGCGTCAAATCTCAGGCTGGAAAAGCCAGGAAGTACAAAGAATACACCGAACGGCTACAACATTTGCGGACGCAGGTCGGCCACGCAGATTGGCACGATCTCTCGTTACGCCTCCAGCAGGCAGAGTCTCAAGCCAATTCAATCCGAGACGAAGCGCTGGCCGAGGCGACTCAAGCGGAAAAGTTAGAGGCCGATGCTCTTCAAATCGAAGCCACCATCGAAACGATTCGTGAGTCTACGCAAGACCACGACGCCCGCGCAGCTCACGTGCGAGAACTAATCGCAAGCGGAATCTCCACAGCAGACTCAGAACGCAGGAGGTCTCTTGAACTAGAAGATGCCTTAAGCATTCATCGCCGCCACCTGGGACGGCTGGGTGCCCGCGCTGGTGATCTGGCAGTCCAATTGCAAGAAACGGACCGTTTGGTGGTGGCCGCTGAGACAGACTTTTCAGTCGTGTCCGACCGCGTCCATACGGCCGAACAGCAATTGGCAGAATTGAATCGGCAGATGTCGCAGACACGCAGTGACACGGACGCACAGCGGGAACAGCACCGAGAATTGTTAAATCAGATAGGCGTCGTCTCCAAAAACCTGAATGCGGCTGAATCACAACATACAACGGCAGAATCTGCCGCCGAACAGTGTGCCGAACGCCTTCGTCAACTGCATCCCGCCCACCAGGAACATTCGACGGCCGTCAACGATTTAGCAACTCAGATCAAGACTTTAACGGAACAACGTAACTCCCATCAAGTATTGCTTGATAACACCAAGTATCATCTTTCCAGTAATCGTCAAAACTTACGGCAGAAACAACAAGATTCCTTACAACTTCAAGGAGAAATCGCTTCCTGCAGCGAACGAGCCAATGTCTTACAGGAAATGGAGCAACGGCTCGAAGGAGTGAATGCGGGCGCCAAAGAAATCTTGCGCCGGTCCCGCGAAGCCACATCCGGCCCCTTCACCGACGTCATCGGATTGGTTGCTGACCTGATCCACGTCAACGTCGATGCGGCTCCGATGGTAGAGGTCGCCTTAGGCGACCTGGCTCACTACGTCGTTCTCCAAGGACATTCTCTGTTAGACCAGTTACGCACCGGTGGATTGCAGCTAAAAGGTCGAGTCGGTTTTCTTTCCAGTGATGACCCTCTAACGCGTGACGCGACGCTCGACACCAGATTGGCAGGCAAGCCTGGTGTGTTAGGGCGAGCTGATCAATTCGTGGCGTCCAGCGGTCCTCTCGATACTCTCGTACAGCAACTATTGGGACAAACTTGGTTCGTAGAAGATTTGGATCACGCTTTAAGACTGGCCCAGGATTTGCCGGCACCACGCCGTTTGGTCACTCGCACAGGAGATCTTCTTGATACGGACGGTTCGCTCGTTGTCGGCTCACGCCAAACAACCAGCGGTGTCATCTCTCGCAGGAGCGAATTGCGTGCTCTACGCGAAAAGTTAATCACCTTGAAACAGAGTCACCAACAGACAGAGCTTGAAATCACTCAATTTGATCAGCTCATCCGCGACGGTGACGCACATCAGGTTGAACAGCAAACCAAACTGGAAGAATTGGTCCGTGCTGTCGACGAACACCAACTCAGATTCGATACGAATTCACAACGTCTGCATCAGATTGTCGCCGACCAACAATCGGTCGCCGCCGAACAAACTGAATATCTTCAACAGCGCGATGCCGCCTTGCAGCAGGTTACTACCCTTCAAAACAACATGTTGCAAATGGAATCTCAAGTCACGGATATCGAGCAATCGTTGACAACACTTGAACGACAAATAGAGACCTTGGAAGAACAATGCCAACGTTCCACTAAAAACGTCACCGAAGCCAAAGTGGAGCTTGCCAAGAGCGAACAGAGTCTCGAATCTCATCGGGCCGCCTTTGCACAATACCAACGTGAACAAGACGAACGCCAGCGCACCATGGCCGAGTTGCAACGGCAACTAGAAGCCGACCAGATGCGGCAATTAGAGGCAGAGAGAAACATTCTGGCCACCAGCAGTGAGCTAGCAAGTGTCTTTTTAGAAAAGGAAGCTGTCGTTCGTGAGGTTGCCGCTTTTGTCGACCAGCGGCAAAACCTTTCACGCGAACGCAGCGAAATAGTACGCCACTCCGTTCAGTCACGTCAACAAGTCCGTGAACTGGAACAGCAGCTCCATCAGAACGAGCTAGAAGCCGATCGAGTTCGCCATGAACGAGAAAATTTGGCAAGTCGCCTCCGTGATGAATATGAGATAGAACTCTCCGAGATAAACGAATCCACTACAGTGGAAGAAGAGAAACTACGAGAAGAAATCGACCAAGAGATTCTCGAATTGCGCCGTCGCATTAACAACATCGGTGCAGTCAACATGCATGCACTTGCTGAACTAGAAGACCTGGACGCACGGCACAGCACACTGAAACAACAACATGATGACTTATTGGAGGCCAAAGAATCACTCGAAAAAATCGTGCGCAAGATCAACGCCGATAGCAGAAAACTCTTTACTGAGACTTTAGACGCCATCCGTAGTAATTTCCAAGTACTTTTCCGCAAGACGTTTGGCGGAGGACGAGCCGACATTGTGCTCGAAGAAGGCGTAGATATCCTCGAAAGTGGCATCGATATCGTCGCGACACCGCCAGGAAAGAACTCACTCGGACTCTCCTTGCTAAGTGGTGGCGAAAGAGCCTTAACCGCCGTTACCCTACTGCTAGCGATCTTTCAGTACCGGCCAAGCCCCTTCTGTGTACTCGATGAGGTCGATGGACCACTCGACGAGGCAAACATTGAGCGGTTTACCGGGGTCCTCAAAGAATTCTTGAACTGGACCAAATTTGTCGTCGTCACCCATTCCAAGAAAACAATGACCTCAGCTACCACGCTATACGGTGTGACCATGCAGGAGTCCGGTATCTCGAAGAGAGTCTCCGTACGGTTCGATGACGTCGGAGAAGACGGACAGATTAGCGAGCAAGCTGTCGCCGCAGGCAATGATGATGACGACGACAATGAACGCGGAGCGGCCTGACCGCTTTCCTGCCAGCAACCATCATTCCGCACCAACAAGCTATCCGCCCCGACGGCTGTGAGACGAGTTCCGCCCGTGCTGGACCTCCCCACCAAACGTTAAAATCCACTCTACCGGCAAAGTCGTTTGCCGTATTCACACCCGGTACCAGCCATGAAAAACGTTTCACCTGTTTTTTCCATGCTGACCAGTCAACTAGTCTTTCATCATCAATCCTTTTATCATCCCCACTCTTAACAGCAGCCGTGCCAATGCGTTACATCGTTAGGGTCTGCCATATCAGTGACATCCAACACGCTATTATCAGCCGTTCGATCCCCCTGCTCGTTACGATGTGAGAAAGTTTCTAAAGTCATCAGGCCTTTCGAATCGAAGTTAACTTACGGAAGACGTGTTCTGGACACTGAAACTTATCATGGTTTCAAGTCCGGACATCTTTCCCGGGGGGGAAACTGCCAGATGGCATCCAGCCAATCAGGGTGAGCGATCACGGTCTGACCCGACTACGATTCTCGCCTCCTGCCAGCTTTCACCCCGCCCAAAGCCTCGCCGCAATCGGTTTTCCCGATTTAAATGGAACTGTCCCGCTGTGTCCAAGACGCATGCGTGGGAGCGCCGGATACATCGGTGCCGATTACGAAATCAAGGCGAGGATCAGAAGGAGCTGTACCCAAGCCTCAATGAAGCGAAATATCGTGAGGCCCCGACCCAGACGTTGATGTTAGTCCAGAATAACCTTTGGAAGTTCCGGATGTACGGCATCGGCGAGGGGGCCATAACACTGTGATGGATTTCTGTCACAGTTGGTGGTCAAGTAAACGAGAGAGTAATGGAGAACCTGCAATGAAGGTCTTCACAACAGGTCAGGTCGCAAAGATCTGCAAAGTGGCCCCGCGCACTGTGAGCAAATGGTTCGATTCGGGACGTCTTAAGGGATACCGAATCCCCGGATCACAGGACCGTCGAATTCCCCGTGAATACTTGATTAAGTTCCTCAAAGAGCACGGAATGCCCTTGGGTGACCTTGAAGATGAAACAATGGCCAAAGTATTGGTCGTTGCTCAAGATCAAGTATTAATCGAAAACCTGAAGCGTGAATTACCTCCGGAAAAGTCCTTCAAGCTTGCCGTAGCAGCTAGTGGCTTTGAAGCTGGAATTCAGTCTGAGAGTTTTCATCCGGACTGCATCATCGTCGATTTTTCGATCGGCAAAGTCGAAGCGTTGCAGATTTGCCAAAATCTACGCCGCAACAATGATTTTTCCGAAACGATCTTAATTGCCCTGTTGCCGGATGACGGCGGCAGCGTCAGTTTCGATCGGTCGACAATCAACGAGACGTTCAAAAAGCCGTTCGACGCCCGTCTCCTCGCGGAGCGGTTGCGAACACTGATCAGTAACAAAAAGGAACTCGTCTGAGTACCTTGACAAGGGAACTGGTCCTCAAACGACCAGTTCCCGCCTGATAAACAGCATAGATCGCCGCGCCGATATTCAAACCGTCGTGGACAGACCCCCACGACGGATAATTACCTCTGACACTAGGGCCTCAACTTCAGAGACCCATGAGTCAAAAGAGGTTCATAAAGCTATATTTGGGACAGCCGAATGATTCGGCTGGGGCTGGTCCGGAATTCCCGGTCCCGACCAGCCCTTGCCCATTCTACCCGACTCTGGGCCAGCCAAATCACAACGACTCCAGCGTGCATGGAGTTCGATCTTTTCATTGACAGGCTGACAAACACCGTGCAGGACAACTTGAGAGGACTTTCCTGGTCGCATTTTGTCCACAATCAGCTTCCGCACCCAGCTACTCATTTTTGAACCAGGTACCTAGGAATCGACTGTAGCTGAGTCAGATGGGTGAATGTCACCAGTTACCCCTCGACGTGCAGCTCCACAACCCTAGAATGAGGAAACCTTCCCTAGAGAAACGATGGACGATTTTACGCACATTGACGAATCCGGGGCCGCCCGTATGGTGGATGTCGGTGGCAAATCGGTCACCGATCGTTTCGCACGCGCGAGTAGTCGTATTCGGCTACTTCCAGCCACATTAGAGCGCATCCAGGCCGGCCAATTGGAAAAAGGTGACGTTTTTCAAGTCGCCCGATTAGCTGGCATCATGGCAGCCAAAAGAACTTCGGACGTCATTCCTTTGTGTCATCCGCTTTCGCTGAATTCCGTACAGGTTTCCCTAGAAATCATTGCCGAGGATCGGTTGGAAATCACGTCAGAAGTACGCACCACGGCAAAAACCGGAGTAGAAATGGAAGCTTTGACAGCAGTCAGCGTGGCCGCCCTAACCATTTACGATATGTGTAAATCGGTGGATCGTGAAATGATCATTGAGCAGATTCAACTAGATGAAAAATCTGGTGGACGAAGTGGGGATTTTCAGCGACCTCAATAACACGCTGCGAACAGATACGGACGGAACTCGACTGCCTAAAGGAAATCAACTTGTGAGCCAAGTGATCCACGACACCGAAACGCTTCCCGTCGAGCTACAGATCCTGTATGCACCGGTCTTTGAGGAATTACAACAAAGCGAAGTTCTCCTGCAGAAAGAACTAAGGTCCACACACAATGAAGTGGACGAAATGATTCAGCATGGTTGCCGTTTGGGTGGCAAGAGACTACGTCCCGTATTACTTCTATTAAGTGCGAAGGCTAACGGACGTGTCGTACCAGCCCACCTAGTCTTGGCAGCCGTGGTCGAAATGATCCATACTGCCACACTGATCCACGACGACGTGCTCGACGAAGCAACACTTCGACGTCACGTGGAAACTTGTAACGAACGCTGGGACAATAAACCAAGCGTGTTGTTGGGTGACTACTTGTTCACCCATGCGTTCTACCTCGCAAGTACGCTCGGTTCGAACTTTGCCTGCCAGACCATAGGCAAAGCCACCAACATTGTGTGTGAAGGAGAGCTACGTCAGATTCGCAGCTGTACTCATTTTGACCTTGGCGAAGCGACGTACCTCGACATCATTACGGCCAAAACCGCATCTCTTTGCGAATGCGCCTGCCGCTTGGGAGCCTACTTTGGTAACAGCGATGAAGACGGTAACAGCGATGAAGAAATCGTCAACCGGTTTGCTTCCTATGGGCTGAACCTCGGAATCGCCTTTCAGATCATTGATGACCTGTTGGATGTGGTAGGCACAGAAGACAAAGTGGGTAAATCCTTAGGTACCGATTTGAACCAACACAAACCTACATTGCCCTTGATCCACGTCCTGGAGCAACTTGACAGTGCAGACAAATCGCACGTACTGACATCATTGACACAAGCTGGCACCAACGGTCGTGAGATTCTCCAGCCCTGGTTTGAGCGATTTGACACAGAAAATTACGTCAAACAAAAGGCTGAATCATTTGCTCGACAAGCATTCCAAGCACTCGAACCACTTCCGGGAAATGAAGCGCTGGACACGCTTCGGCAAATTCCCGAGTTCGTTCTACACCGCTCTCGCTAAACAATGTGCCTCAGCTGCTCTTCTTCGCATCTTTGTGTTCCGCAGCGTCCAGCATTGGCTGAAGCTCTTCTACAAAGTCACGAACATCCTTGAATTCACGATACACACTCGCAAACCGCACATAGGCCACCTGATCGAGTTTAGCCAGTCCTTCCATCACACATTCGCCGATCTCTCGACTAGGGACCTCCTGGTCGAATTCCGACGCTACTTGATCCAATACTTCGTTCACAACGTCATCAATCTGCAAGTCGCTGACGGGTCGTTTCCAACAGGCTTTTGCAATTCCAGACCGGAGCTTTTCTCGCTGCAACGGTTCTCGCACCCCATCCTTTTTCACCACTTTCGTGGATAGTTCTTCAATCCTTTCGTAGGTGGTATAGCGCCGCTTGCAAACCGTACACTGCCGTCGACGACGGATCGAAAAGCCTTCCAGGCTTGCACGAGAGTCGATCACTCGGTCGTTGTCGCCGTGACAATAAGGGCACTTCATAAATTACACCGCACCTCGAACAAATGCCCAACAAGTCAAGAACAAATCCGTCGTTCACCGTCGGAAGACAAGCCTTTCCATCAGGCATTGAGGGTCTAGCCCACGGTTACCTGCAAACCAGAAGCCAGCAAGTCTCCGCTCATTCTCTAAAACCGCGTTTAGCTTTGAATAGCCTTAAGAACCTATGGTAGTTTGTAACAAGTTCCCCCACAGCTGAACAGGGACTGCAGCTGACCTGTCTCACCTAATTATTTCGAAAAGAGCATGTATAATGCCCAAGCAAAAGAGAATTCGTGGGCCCCACTATCTAGGAACGAATCATGCTATGCCAAGCTTGCCGCGCAGAAGTCACGGATGATGCACGATTTTGTCCTCAATGTGGAAAGCCACTGACATCTTGTGAAAATGACACATTACCGAATCCTTTCACAACTCCCGCTCAGCAACTCGAACCAAATCGCCAAGGATCCGCTTCATCAATCGAAAAGAAGCTCTGGCAAGGCGGATATTCCGGAAAAGCCATGGTTGGAAACTATTTCGCAGCAGGGATGCTAAATGTGGGACTGTGCGTTGCAGGTTTCTTTGTGCCAATCCCCGGTGCTCTATGGATGGCGGTCGTTTTGGTGCTTCTCATTGCTTGTGGCTTAACCCTCGTCCTTGCGTATCGCAAGCTAAATGTGAATTACGAATTAACCAACCACCGCTTCATTCACCGTTCAGGAATCGTGCGGCGCGTGACCGACCGAATCGAAGCCATCGACATGGACGATGTAGCCTACGAACAGGGAATCATTGAAAGATTCATGGATGTGGGAACGATTCGGATCTCGTCAAGTGATACGTCCCACCCCGAGCTCGTTTTATACGGCATTAGCGACGTAGAACGCATCGCACAACTAATCGACCAGACTCGACATCTAGAACGCCTACGTCGAGGCCTGCATATTGAGTCGGTGTAGGCCAGGCCGAATAAATATTTGCGGTTTCGAGCTTAAGGTCTCCGGGTCCAATGCCATCTGGCGGCCAACCGTTCCTCAGCAATGGCCGCTGGCCTACAGCTCCGTTCCGGAAAGAACTCACGCCATCCTATCCTCCGTGCAGTAAAAGAGGGACGTGACTATTTGTGACTACGAAATCACCACTCCTGCGTAACCCACGACCCGCTGCTTATCCCCGTCAGCATCGGCAGACGTACCGTAGGCGACTCGCTGGATTTGATTCAAGCAACCCAGCTTTTGTAGCGTCATCATCACGATCACGGCGGGAAGCACTCCACACATGCTGATACGCTCCCCTGTCACCGTACGATAAAGATGTGCTGGGTCGGCAGTCTCCATGGCTTGCAGAGCGATGTCATCTAAACGCCGGTTTTCGTCGTCCGTAGCAAAATGATTCATATCACTCGAGATGACCAGTAATGGTCGTGGGTGCAAGCTTTCCAAAAGCTTTGCCAACCCATCTGAAAAAACTTGACATCGCTCCAAATTTCCGCTCCCGAGTGCGATCCCAACCACCTTTGTCTTTGGTGAAAGGTGCGTAAAAAACGGCAACTCCACCTCGATGCTGTGCTCCCGCGCATGCGCGGCCGAGTCCAATTCCAATCCAGGAATGGCGGCCGACAAATCTCGAGCCAACTTGGGGTCGGCCTCCAGTTCAGCATTACCAATCGCCCAACGCTCGTTTGGTGTCACTGCCCAATCGACACCTAGTCGAGTGTGCTTGGGCCCTAAAACAATAGCCTGCTTTGGAATATGAGTACGCGCAAAAACCGCTGCCGCAATACTGCCCGAATAGCGCAAACCGGCATGTGGCACCATAATCGCCGGATATGACAACATCGTCGTGGAGTGTTCCGCTAACAAACCGGAAATCATTTGTGTGAGTTCCACTTCGTCTGCAGGATAGAAGCGACCGGCGACACCTGCAGGTCGCACTATTTCTCCGACACGTGCCGCTGGAACGGTAGATACACTGGCTATCTTCTCCGTCGATCGAATCCCCATGCTTATCACCTGAGCCGTTTGCGGGTCGCTGACCTGAGCTCGTGTGGCAGCTTCTTCAAGTAGCTCTTGGAATGTTTTCTCTTGATCGTAAACCCAGGCCGACTTACTCGATTCCATGACCATACACATACGAGATTTGGCATCGAAACCCCGCAGGTCGTGCTGTGCAACCGTCCCATGTACGGCAGGGTCGTTGAGCAGACTGATGCCCATCTGCCAGCGACCTACTTCCTGGTTTGTACGATTTTCTGCGGAAATTAATTGGGCCACTGATTCACAAAGATTAAACAAGGTCGACTGTAACGGAACCCCGGGTCTCAACGACATGCTGCCAACACTAGTTGGCCCCAAGAGCGGATCGTGCCAATGAACGGCCAATCCTTGTACTGTGCCATCGACACAATCAGGTGCGTAGTAACTAGGAGTTGCACCTTCCAGCAGCGCCATCAAATTATTCCGAAACAGCTGTATCAGGGATTCCAATTCTTCGGAACGGCCAACCAGGCTTGGCGCCTCTACATGCGGTTCTAATAGCGACTTGGAAAATGGTTTCTTAATAGCATAGGTATGAAAAGTCATGACCCGGCTTTTCTCACTTTCCCACGCGTTGTCTGGCAAACCCGCTTTCCGACAAACCTGCCGGAGAAATGTGAGGGAATCCCACCGATTCTCCACCGCCACTTCCGGCAATAACAAACCGGCTTGAGATCCACTTTGAATCCGCAACCCGTGCTGGCCTACTACGATATCGTCGATCCTGGCAGTTCCAATCGACGTGAGCGGTCGAAATCCATAAAGCAACGACACACTGACGTCCAAGAATTCCAGTTCCGTAGGCGAAATGGGAGGCAACCGCACGTCCCGCGTGGCGGTTCTCACAGCGACTTCATGCAGGGTTTGAAAGAGAGAATACGGCTGACTGAGCGAACCACAACAACCCCGCAGTTGGCCCTGACGTTTAAGCGTAACAAAACATCCCATTAACTGCTTGCTGCTGGCTCCCTCCAAATCCGTGTCCACCTGTCCCAAAGGTTGGTTTGTCACGGCAGCCACAACCGAACCGCACACAGCGAGATGAATAGCTTTCTCTTGCTCCTTTGTCAGTTCAGGGGAAGCGGGCGTGGAAGCTTCACCACTTCCAGACTCGGCACTCATAATGTTCCTCAAAAGTTGTGGTGCCTGGGGATTTAATCAGGCAGCAGTTTTTCAACCTGTCATCAATCGTGAGGCAAAGCTATGACCTTCAACCCGCTGTACCTGATCCGTTTCGGGACTTACATCTATTCAACATGACGGTTTCCCAATCGAAGCCTTGCGCTGGTAAAGCAGCGAATCACACAATTTCCGTCCGTCCTATTGGCCTCCTTATAAGAAGCACAAGCAAGTTACTCTTTCAAAACGAGATCAATGCACATCACGGATGCCATGATCAATGCCCGAACCGGATTGTCAGGGGGTACCGAATCCGAAATTTGCAAGATGTAATTGTCTGCACTCGTAAACATCTCTTTGCCAATCCCTGCCCATTTCTTGGTTACATGAGCCAGTTCGTTGTCACCAGCCATAAACCGAAAGTCCCAACCTGTCCATTTCCCTTTCAGATCACAGAGCTTATCACCATTGGCACCCAAAACAGAAAAGGCGCCCCCAATGGAAAACAATTTTTGTTGAAACCCGCCCAACACCTGTTGATTGCCATCTAATACGGCTACTTTGGATAGAAACACAGAAACACCTCGTCGAACGTTGACGACTGGCTCTCCAGCGGGCGTCCTGATCTCAACGTCAAATGGTGTCATGCGTTTGTATTGCGTGAATCGGAACAACTTTGTCAAAATCCCCAAACGGTCCTCGCGACAATGCAAGATCTCTTGGCCCGTTTCCGCGTTGAAGATGTCAAAATTATTGGCGGCTTTGAACATTCCCACGTGTTCCTTCACTAAATACAAATTTTGATGTAGTGACGGGTGCATGCTGAGGGGTCCCTTCATATTAGAAATCAGACGACGTCACAGGCCTCACTTCGTTTTACCTTTGTCAGCTATCTAACTGGAATAATCAATAGTAGAGACAAATAGACTTCGGCGTTTATGGGTGGTCTTCGCCCCCGAGACTCCATGGATGGCAACGACAGATCCGCCATAGAGACCGCGCCCCTCCAGAAAGAAAGCCGTACTTTTGGATGGCTTGAATACAGTAGGCACTACAACTCGGCGTAAAACGACAATGAGCGCCCAACCACGGACTGACAAAGATCTGGTACAACCGCACTACGAAAATCACCATTGCACCAGGTAAACCCACCACTGCCTCGATGAGAAATCGTAGCATATCAGACTTCTTTGCCCTCGTCAGCAGACAGTTTCTTCTCCAGTCTCGAAGACAACACCTTCAAAGACCGGGCCAAGCTACACAACTCCGGTTGCACTCCTTTTCGCGGAATCACCACCATGTCCATTCCCTCGGGAAGTTGCAAGCGCCGCAACCGGTAAGCCTCACGCAACAGCCGTTTCCAGCGGTTGCGCCGCACCGCATTGCCCATTTTGCGAGAAACCACCAAGCCCATTCGGGAATGGCCTAGATTGTTGTGGCAACCATACATGACGAGCATTCCGTCGGAGACAGAACGGCGGCGCTGGAAGACTCGCTCGAATTCTTCTCGGTTTCGTAAACGCCATTTCTTGAGAAGCCGATGGTCTGCCACTCGAAGCTCACACGCGTGCCACCCACGCCACACTTAGGATTCAATACCAGAACTGCCTGCGGCCAGTCACCCACCAACCACAGTAGAACCACTACGACGCCGCTTGTCTAGTTCGAAGTGGTGAGACGTGCTCCTTTACGAATCTGAGTCCTTATCCGTCGATGGAACCAAAGGCTTTTGCCACCAATCATCATCCGACAAGTTTGCCTTAGACCGTTCATCCGAAGGCTTATTCAAACCAGCATACCGTCGCAGAAATCGAGCTGCTATCCAGGCAAAAACCATCAACCCAACACCTGCGAAGATCAGTCCCAGCAAAATCGCCATCAGTTCGACGCGCGTTTCCGAGTCCAGGTGTTCGTATAAAGTAGCCTCCTTCACCTCAGCAAGCACGATGAAACAAGAGCTTTGTGTTTCTAGCATGTTGGCACCGATCCGGTCAGGATTGACAAAAACACTCAACAGCATTTCCCAAACATCTACCATTCCAGCTCAGCGCGAGGATCCGCAGGGTACTTGGCAGCTAGATTTTTAGCCCATTCACGCTCTTCGTCGGTAATTTCCTCGGGTAAGACGACTTGCAGCACTGCAAACAAGTCGCCAACCTCGCCCGATGTGGATTTAACGCCGTGGCCCTTAACACGCAGCCGCGTGCCACCGGAACTTCCCGGAGGCACCTTTAACGAAATGGTACCACCCGGTGTCGGGATATCGACCGTCGCCCCCAACATTGCCTCGGATAACGTAACAGGCACCCGTATTTCTAAATGGTTACCGCGCTGCTCGAAACATGGATGGGGTGTGACGCGAACGGTAATCAAAAGATCACCCGGCCTTTTGTGCATGCCGCCCTGCTCACCCTGACCTCGCAGACGAATCTTATTACCATCGGCAATCCCCGGGGGAATTTTAACCGAAATGGTTTCTGCCTTTCCGTTTGCTCGCTGTACCCGCAATTGGGCTTCCCCTCCAGTGACCGCGACCTTCAATGGGACCGCTAACTCATGTTTCACATCCTGACCACGACTTCGGCTAGGTCGGTTGGGTTGGCTGCGGCCACCTGTAAACTGTTTGAACAAATCGGAGAACCCCCCTCCGCCATCACCGAATCTGCCACCCAACAATTCATTGATGTCGACTTCCTCAAAACCGGCCCCAGGTCGACCTGTCGTATGCCACTGGGGCCCGCCTTGCTTCCCAGTTCCTATCGACTCGAACGAACTACCGTATCGATCATAGAGTTCTCGCTTATCAGGATCGCTCAACACGTCGAAAGCGCGTTGCACTGCCTGAAAACGACTCTTGGCACCTTTATCATCCGGATTGAGATCCGGATGATACTGGCGCGCTAGTTTCCGATACGCCTTCTGGATTTCTGTCTCCGAGGCGCTACGTGAAATTCCCAGTACTTTGTAATAGTCTTCATCCATAGTCAATTCTTAACGCATGACCTTTGTCACCGGCGTCTGTGACGTAACGTATTCCTGAAATGATTCATGTCGATTCAACTCAGATCGCCTAAGCCTCTAATCCAACGAACCAATGCTACGAGTGAAAAACAATTGCGCCCTGCCATCACGGGTCACAAAACACCGAGACCGTTCCGACCGTTTCCCTACTGGGTCGACTGGGGCTCCGAGATCATGATCGCTTAAGACAAAACGACCTTCATTCTAGGTTGGTTCTGCGCTACAGTTCAAGGCTATCATGGCTGTACGCCCAGCCTCAACTCACCATATCCTTGCTTCATTACACCGGATAATACGACCGGACACTTGGTACAAACGGCACGAACCGTCGACTCTGCAAATGCTAAACTTAAGGTATGCACCTATTTGGTATCTACCATAAGTACCTACCGGCCATCGTACCGCTGCTCGCTTTCGCTGCTTTCTCAGTGGACTCCCATGCTGCTGGGCGTGGAGAATTTGAGCTGCGTGTCGTCGACGACGACACGAACCAACCCGTGGCAGTGCGCATGCACCTGCAAGACCATAAAGGTCGGAATCGGCGTCCCCAAGATGCAGTCCGCTTCGCAGACCACTTCTGTTTCTACCATAAGGTCCTCTTTGAATTGCCACCCGGACCTTACACCTTCACGATTGAGCGTGGCCCAGAGTACTACGTGCAAACAGGAAGTTTTGAAATCCAACAGGGAGCCACCGACCAACAAATCATTCGGATGAAGCGATTCGTCGACATGAAGGGAGAAGGGTGGTGGTCTGGAGACTTGCACGTAATGAGACCCCTACGTCACCTGGAATTACTTATGGCAGCCGAAGACCTACACATGGCTGCCGTATTTCTTAAAAATCAAACGCCCGAGAATGTCTCGACTGACAAAACCTGGCCGAACAGCGCGATCGAACGATTCGCTGGCAATCGTTGGTATGACCAACGTACGCTGCATGACTATCGTGAGGCTGGCGGATTATCACTACTTCGTCTCGACCACCCCATCCCCCATCAACCAACGGACTCCGAATACCCTCCCAGCGCTCGACTGCTGATTCAAGCACAGAAGCACAACACCGCTCACGTTGAGATTACGTACCCGGAAAGCTGGGACACTCCCATGTGGATGGCAAGTCGCACAGTAGACTCCATCGGGTTGGCCACCAGTCGTCTGGGACGAACCGGCCCACTGGGTCCGGCACACTGGGGGAAGCCTCGTAATCGAACACGCTACCCGGACCCACGAGGTACGGCCCGTTGGAGCGAACACATCTATTACAAACTTCTCAATTGTGGCCTGCGCCTGCCACCATCCGCAGCCAGTGGTTCTGGTATGGTCACGAATCCTATCGGGTACAACCGCATGTACGTCCATGTGGACGGTCCGTGTTCTGAGGCCGCTTGGTGGGAAGCCTTCCGAGCTGGACGGGTCACCGTCACCAACGGGCCTTTGCTGCGCGTCGCCATTGATGGACATCCGCCCGGACATGTGTTTGTGGCCGAAGCAGGCGATACTGTCCGTCTAAACATCGACTTGAAATTAGCCACTCGTGATAGCGGGGATTATTTAGAGATCGTACGCAACGGCGAAGTTGACCATACCGTTAGGCTAGACGAGTACGCCGCTGCCGGCGGTAAGCTACCCGAAATGGCTTTTGAGACGAGTGGGTGGGTTTTGGTACGAATGGTGGCGGATAACTCCGAAACTTACCGATTCGGCAGTACCGGACCATACTACGTCGAAATTGGAGAGGAGCCATACATCAGCCGTTCCGCTGCACAGTTTTTTCTCGATTGGGTACATGAGCGTGCACGCCGAATTCAACATGACCATTCCGAACAGAAAAAGAAAATCATTCGCTACCACCGCGCCGCACGCGATTATTGGCAACGCTTAGTCGATGAATCAACAGCGCCTTAGATATCGCATTCTACCTATTGGCGTCACTTCATAATTTTAGACGCATTTCCCGAGAAGCCCGCAGCACATTGGCAAAGTTTTCTTGACCGCATTGCATGAAACCAATGGAACACCATCTACTAAGAACCCAATCGCGTGCTTCCGGACTTCTTCAACCAGAGAGAAAGACAGCCTCTGAGAGCCGTTGACTGACACCAGAGTCATTAGGAAAGCAGCTCTGGCGTGGTTTCCAAATAGTGAAGCTTCCAAGCGCGCCAACTCGTCCTCTACGCATAGCTGGCCGCTTGCTGGATCCCCATTTCCTGACGACGTCGCGTTCGATCTTGGGAGGCTTTTACGTCATACCCGCTGTCTCGATGGGCTGTCAGTGGATCGACGGCTAGTCCTCGTCCCTCACGCCAGAGTGACAGCGCCGGCCGTACATCTGTCGCAAACGCGTCTTGGTAAAGCCGTTCGGCGTCCACAATTTTTCCTGCAGCACGATGGGAGTGAAGCATTTCAAAATCGATGAGCACCGATTTTGCATATAACTCCTGCGCAAACATGGCCGTCTGGATCATCGCCTCAACTTTTGGCTTTAGATTGTGTGACTGATCGATCATGTAAGCGACAACCGGGTAGTCGCCACCATGATCCCAGGCATAGGAATGAATTTCTGCAAAAATCCGAAAGATCTGATAAGGGTCGATCGAACCCAACGTGAGGTCATCGTCGGCATACCGACGGTCGTTAAAGTGAAAGCCCCCCAGCATCTGTTCATCCAACAGCCAAGCCACAATCTGCGCTACGTTTTGTGCTAGGTAGTGGTGTCCCGTGTCGACCAATACACGAGCCTGAGGCCCAGCTTGTTTAGCCAGCACATAGGCCATCCCCCAATCCGCCACATCGGTCTGGTAAAACGCTGGTTCAAATGGCTTGTACT
>JAKVBZ010000159.1 GCA_022448645.1 Pirellulaceae bacterium | reverse complement strand
GCACCAGGCTCCGACGGGCGTCAATCAGACCGAGTCGTTGGTAACCTTGGATGTCACCACTATGGAAACCACGCACACACAGGTCCTGGCAGAAACCATGGCAATGGATATGAAAGTGCATCTGGACCTGTCCCATGACCGAATTGCCTTTACAAAACCGGCTTATAGTGAGGCCCACCTCGTAGAGATCACAGGTTCGACAACTACCGAAATCCAAATCGACCATGTGTCGACGTTGCAAATGCCAGTTGGTACACACCGACCGGAAATCTTGGCTACCGAGACAGGTGAAACGCTGGCCGTTGTCGTTCAACCGGGCGACGACGCCACGGGAAACCGTATCAAACATCAGGTCTATCGTTATGATGCCAATGGTAACCAGACAGGTGAAGCGTTTCCCGTAACCTGGATCACAGACGAATATGGCGAGCCGGCCGACCACCGCGCTGCGATCGTCGATGGCGAATTGGTCATTGTCTACCAATCACTGGTCTACGACGAAGACGTTGTTGTTCAGGGAGGTCCTTCGGAACAGTATGCACTGAACCAATCCCTTTTGATGGCCCGTTATTCGCTCGACGGTCAAGAGCTGTTTCGAGGACCGATCGTGGCACATGCGACGGACTTTTCCGAAGATAACTTTCCGGACCATTGCCTGTTACCGTTGGAAGACTCACTGCTCGTTTCGACCGGTGCCAGCCAGAAAATCAAACTACGTCAAGTGAGTGATACAGGTGAAGTATTGAACTCGTATGAGTTCCATGCTCAACCCCTGCGGTCTTTGTCAACGATTGGAAACAGTCTACTGAATCACGATGACCGCATCTTGATGGTTGCCGGAACGGGACTAGGTGCAAATGACGAGAGTGGTATCTCAGTATTGGAACTCGACGCAGCTTTGCAACCGACTGAGTTGGCTTGGTTTGCCGGCCAAGACCAAGAGTACACCTTTCCCACCGGCGTTCTGTCGCACCAAGGCTACATCTTCGTAACTTATGACGCACGAGAAGATACCGAAACGTATCTCTCACCTAAAGAAAACCCTTTCCAACCTCATTTGATGGTTCTCGACGCCGACTTGGAAATGGTGTTGAACATGCCTATTGGTTCGGGAGCGGGTTTCGCTCATGTACATCCCACACTCGATATCGTTGGTAATCAATTGATGATCGGTTGGAGCATGCAAGCAGAGATAGAAGGGATTGTTCACCAACCTCCTCAGGTTCAATTGGAGATTTACGATGTAACATTCCACACAGTTGGATCATCGCAACTTACGGTGTGGAATGGTGATGCTCCAACCGGAAATTTGGGTGATGGAATCCGCTGGTCTGATCCCAATAATTGGACGAACGGAGATGCCATCGACGAACTTCCCACTGCCACGGCCCCTGGTAGCGATGTGTTGTTCCAAGAAGCCCCCACGGTAGGAACCGTATTGTTGGGTGCTGATCGTATTGTCAACTCACTGACGTTCCAGGAAGACTATCAACTGCTGGGGCATGCACTGACTGTTACCAGTGGCATCATTGACGTCCAGCAGGATACTACCGCCGTGATCAGTACATCGCTGGTCAGTAACAGTGGTCTGGCAAAAACGGGGTCAGGCACCCTAGTCATTACTAACACCAGTCCGGGGCTGGAAGTGGAGCAGGGAACACTTGTACTGCCCAAGTCGGGTTCCATCGAACATCTGGAAGTTGGCTCCGGTGCAACCACTATTTTAAATGGCAGCATACACGGACATTTCGTCAACAACGGCCTGCTCAAGATCGGAACAGCTCCGCAGGGTGACACGGCGATGGAGGAGGTATATGACAGCAGCCAGGAAAACACCTCCGAGACGTCGGGCGATTTTGATTTGGTTGCCCAGCAGGTTGTTCACGAGCCAAACATGCATGCACAGATTATTCACATGGCCGACAACCAAGGAGACAAGGTTAGCAACTCTCCAAGAAATATATTCCCAACATCTGTCGCAAAAGCGAAAAAAGTAGCTGATATCGGTTCTGGTAACAGCAAACGTGATCAGCGGTTAGGTGACCTTGGTGTTCCCCAACGCCCGTCATCTCAAGTGAAGAATGCGCCGAAGGGCTCCCTGGTGAACGGCCTGGAATCCAATGAATCGAAATGGACACGGTCACGAAAACGCTTAGACATCCAAAGTCACTGTGAAAAGATTTTTTCTGAACAGCCAAACCGTCTGTCGACAATCCACGATGAAACCGCAACCCGTTCGGTACCTTCCAGAGATGCCTTGTTAAAAGTGGCCAATTCGTTACCTGTGGAAAATATCGACAAACTGATGACGCAGCGACTGGAATGGCAGGGAAAACCTGTTTTCCCCACGGACCACCCGAGGGACTAGTTTTTTATCCGCCGGCTTAAACTTGGTTTCTAGTAAGCATTCCATAGAGATTGAACAAGTCCACTATTATCTACATCCGCGCAGGGCACGCTCTCCTGGTGCGGACGTTGTCGGGAATGTCAGTTCAGGTAGCACTTGGTTAAACAATCTCCAGCGCCTGCACCAACAAACGAACCTCGCTGAACGTAGTCGAAGAAGCGATGGCCATTTCCTGCTAAGCAATTCATCAACTATAGTGTCAAGCTTGTAAAACAGTTGTTTATGTGAGCTAATGGTGTTTTGTGTGCGTCCAGGCAGGAGGTGTTGTGTGCACGGCACACGGCAGAAAGTAGGAATGAGTTGACTCAGTTAGAAAAGCGACCATCACAGCAAATAAACCTACATGATGTACTTCAGATCTTTCAGCCGACGAATGGGATCCAATAAATTGGAATCCGACAAGGTGGTTTCTAAAAACGTTTCGGTCGATGTCAATGTGGCTGATTTGATGAAGTATCCGTTGGTGGGTCATCGCTCCAGAGTTCGCAGAGCGCAATTCGAATCTCTCGAACCACGATTGCATTTAAGTGCTGATCCGAGCTTTACGTTTTTTCAAACAGCTACCTTCGATTTCATTCCTCACGCCAGTGAATCGACCGAGGTGGACGTTGAGGACTTAATCTACCTTCGAGCAGCACGAGGTGAAATTGAATCGATGCCTGTTGGTTTGTCGGCCGCCGAGGCTACCACGCTTCAAAGTGCTACCTTCAGCGACCTGACTAATTCTGCAGGAGACGTGCTTCCTGCAAACCAGCTGGACCTCCGCGTGGTCCACCTGTGGGAGCAGTATGGAATCGACCGTTTGTGGGAAGAAGATACCGTTCTGATTCCCGAATTGCTGCTTTACGATGACACTCAAGCGCTCTTGGGACGCTTTGACTACACGGATGATGCGAGTCCGCTTTTGGAAGCCCCTGTCGAAGATGAGCCCGTGGCGTTCGTTGCAGATGGCAAGGCGAGTGTGGCTTTCGACAACAGCTTGCTACTCCACAATACTGATAGCCAGACTTACGCTGGTACGTTCACCTTTGAATTTCGTGATTCCTGGGATGGTGATGACACCGAGTTTCGTTATTTAGCGCAACTCAATGCGGATAATTACAACCAAATTAACTTGTTTCATAATCCGACGACCGACGGTGATCCTGGCCTGACCGCTGTATTGGAAACGTGCGATGTGATCGGTGGAGACTGTGTTACTGCCAACGACAACTATACTAATCTGTCGGTGTATGGTGGTGCTGTAGAAGCAGGTACCTGGACTGAGGTTGGACTGTCGTATCAAGTGGAACCTGACGGTGCTGGACTCTTTACACTTTCACTCAGCCTCTCGGTCGGTGATCAGGCATCAGGCGTTCAACAGAAATTGTCTGCGGCACCTTTGGCGGCAGACAGTATGAGCGATATTTTCTTAGGCTCTACGTTTGCCGGTACGCGCATTGCCGATGGATACTTCCGGAACCTAAAGTTTTACGATGAATTTGTGGAGAACCCTTTAGACAGTACGCTACTACCCACACCAGTATTCGAATTGGCTCTTGACGATGCAGAGGCCCTCGCTACGGTGGCAACTTCGCTGGAGGCTGGTCATTATGTGGGACCGACACTCAAGCCAGAGTTTTTATTGGAACTTGATGCCGAGGAATCACGCCAGTTGTGGTTGACTGCCAACGTGCCGGAGACAACGCCCTCTGGAATCTACACAGGTCTACTGACGCTTGGCGTGGTTAGTTACGCGGGCGAGCCAAGAAACGACACGACCCAGGTCTTGCCCGTCACTTTAGAGGTATTACCGTTCGATTTGTTGGACTCCGAGCGAATCCATGGAACTTATTTCAATGTAAGTCCTCAGGGAGAGTTGCCGACCGAGACCATCGACGCGCAACTGGAGAATCTGGCTCAACATGGTGTGAATGCTCTTTATTTACAACGTTACTTTGACGTTGATTCTGTGGCCCAACTGTTGTCTTCTGTCGAAGAAAAGCTCACTCCAGAAATGGTTGCCCTGTTGGCCGACGATCACTTTGATCGTGATGATTTCGAAACACTGGTTCAACAGTACACAGGCACGGCTGACGGTTTTGAACAAGTGGGTGACGACGGCGTCGAGTACTACATCTATACGACAGACGAACCCAACCCACCGTCGGCTTGTATCAACGGCGAATGGGAGGACTCTGGCGCGTGCCTGGAGGACAACACAGAAGTGTTGGCGCACATGATGTCCCACATGGAAAGAGCTGAATGGATTCATACCGCTGGTGGGCAAACAACCACGGCCCTATTGTTCCAGACACAGGAACTCTTTGCTGACCCAGACAGTTGGTTCTATACCGAGGTGGCGGTGGGAGATTCTGGCGAAACCTATGCCGAACAAGGAACGACCAGCGAACCGGTTGATTTGCCGGTCTATCATGCTACAGAATTGGGCAGCATGACACCGCCGTTTGGTGAATATAGTGGCGATCAGCCTCTGTTCGAAGACATTGAAACACGTGTCGCCGCTACGGATCTATCTCTTTGGCAAGGCGGTACCTCTCCTGTTCAGGAAGCACTTTACTACTGGCAATCGTGGATCCAAAAACCTGCACTTAACCGAACGAAGACTGGATTATTCTTGGCCTATTCAGGATTTCGTGGTGTGGCTCCCTATACTTATGTCTGTGTACCTGCCAGTGACGGTGTCGAGAATAATCCGTTTGACGAATCGGTTCCTACAGGCTACGACCCCAACGATGGAGACGAAGGGGTGTACCGTCGACTCTGTACTGTATACCCAGCCAGCGATGGAGTGATCGATACGGTCGGGTGGGAAGCGTATCGAGAGGGGGTCGATGATTTGCGTTATCTGAAAACACTCGAGCAGGCGCTCGAAGACAACCTGGCAAATGTGCATCAGGATCGACGCACCGAAATTTTAGCAGAACTTCGTCAACGGGTGGCAGCTTATGCTGCGTTCCCTTATTCGGGTCAGACGGAAACAGATTTGGCCGTGGATGGGACTCAGGCCGTACAACAAGATGCCGACCGCGAGTTTATGATCGAAGCTATTCAAGAATTGCTCTACAACGCTCCCGTGGCAGTCGCCGACAACGGCGGCACGGTCGATGAAGGTGGTGTTCTATCTGGACAGCCCAGCGTGCTCACCAACGATACGGATGCCGATTTCGACACCCTGACAGCTATTTTGGTCACGGGGCCATCCAACGCATCTGCGTTCGAACTAAACTCGGTTGGGACATTCAGCTATTCCCATGATGGGTCAGAAACTACCTTGGATAGCTTTACCTATAAGGCAAACGACGGTGTCCTCGATTCAAACACAGTCACCGTCTCGATTACAATCACGCCGGTGACCGACCCACAGGATGTGAGGTGGGACGGCGATGCATCCGTTGGAACCTCTGGTGACGGCACCACCTGGGCGGATGCGAATAATTGGAGCGCCAATGGATTACCTGACGTGGCACCTGTTGACTTAGCACATGGTGATCATATTACGTTTCAAACATCGCCCACCATTGGCATTATCGATCTGGGTGAGGATCGCACGGTAAACTCGCTCACTTTTGAAAATAGTTACACACTGGCCAGTCATAACCTCACAATGACTACGGACCAGATCACTGTGAATGCTGATGTGGTGGCAACTATCAACTCAAACATTGTTGGGAACAATGGGTTAAGCAAAAAAGGCACCGGCATTCTGCTGATCAACGGAACAGGGCCTGGCACGACAGTAGAAGCGGGCACCCTCGGTGGCAGCGGTACGTTGGAAAGTCTCACAGTACAAAACGGGGCGACGGTTGCGCCAGGCACTGTCAGTAGTAGCCTGAACGCAGGCAATAGCACTTCCGATTCAACCTTGGGCATGAAATTTGCGGGCACGACACCGGTGACCTTGTTGTTTTTACCAGTCACGTCCAACGTGAATACGTTTGACGACGAGAAGTACAACAGCGAAACGTTAACACTTCTACTCGGGACCGATGGCTGTGGTAGTTCTTGCACTTACGTTAGTCAGAATCAATGTGAAGAGTTCGCTATGTTCCATTGCGTGACGTATACGGCTACAGGTATCACGGTGGGTAACTACCTGGACCTGGAAGGTGACGTCAATGGATTCGGCGAAGTGTCGCTACGCGAATTGGAGTCCGTGGGACAAAACTTTGGCCAAAGTGCTAGTGTTAGTTCTTAAAGTGTGCCCAGCGTAGGGACAGGTGAAAGGTCTTTTCAAGCGGGCTAAGTAAAAAGAATTAGGCAGCTCTGGGAGACCTGCGGCGGATTCTGGTGACACGGCCCGGAGACTGGCTACAACTAGAAGAAGACCCACCACAAGTCGCGCAGGTGTAACCAAACTCTAGAGACGAATCGAAACCGTTGCCGTCACGGCCACATATGCCAAAGTGGTTTCACGGTTATGTCACAAAAACTTCTAACGATGCAGACCTCCAGCAAAATGCG
>JAKVBZ010000158.1 GCA_022448645.1 Pirellulaceae bacterium | reverse complement strand
CCGGGCTTCTGAGTCCAGTTGCGAAAATCCCGCCCAAAACGGTCCCTCGATGTTGCCGCCCGGACAACGATAGACCGAGATGCCTGCAGGCTGGCCACAAGGAACCATCGAGAAATAAATCGGCAAAGGCAGGGTATTTTATGGGGCCGTTTGTAAATAGTACGGTTCATACGAAAATACTTCACGTGTAGACGGATCCACACGGATGATAAGACCTGCTACATCGGGAGACCCGAAGACTTCCACGCGAGTGAAGTGCAGGTATCTCGCCTTGGTTTTCGCACCCCGTAGTGGCTTGTCAATCCGGAAATAATGGGAATCCCCATGAATACAGATCACCGGTTTTCTAAATCGGTCCAGGAACCCTCGTACCGAGTTTACAAAATCCTGAAACCCTTCCGACGTCTTGCCTTCGAACCCGGGATTAGCGTGGATCACAATCGCCACGCCTGCGACATCCGTCGCAAGCGCTTTTGAAAAACTTTCTTTCATGAATGCGAGATTGGCCTGATTGCGTCGTTCGAATTCCTGCATCGCTTGAGTATCTCCCGTGCGTCGGTTGTTATCACTTCCGCACACATGGACAACGACGAAAAGCACTTCGGATTTGGTGAATCGGAAATTCTCGATGAAAGTGGCGTATGCCGGATCCTCACTTTGTCGTTCCGCTCCCAGCTGCTTCAAGCGTAGCACCGATTCGTCCTTGTAAATCAGTTCACGTAATTGGGCCAGGCGTTCCAGCGGATCAGCTCCGACACCGTGACAATCTGTCCACTCGTTATCACCAAGCGTATATACAACCGGCGTAGGATGTTGACGAAAAAGATTACGGATTTTGGTCGATTCTGCATCCGTACAAGGAGAGTCCTGTGATTTTGTATCCCCAACGTGCATGAGAAACGCGAAATCCTCAGCGGCAGCCTGACTGAGAAGTTCTCGATATTTTGCATCTTGTTCAGCAGAATACGGCACGTCGCCAGTGGCCAGGAACCGAAAACCGGTAGTCTGTGCATTTCCAATTCGTGGATAGACGGCACTGGCGAGTAAGATCAGAATAAATAAAGGTTTCCGAAGCATCACGGTGGATCCTATCTCTAGAAATAAGGTTAGGGAAAGTGTGTTCGAGTAAAAGCCATGACAAGCCGGTGACCTGGTAAGAAAGGTGACGGCTCTTTCAAACAATATACGCTATCCGTAGACATTGCGGTGAGCCCACGATCAAGTATGTTATTCTTAGGTCAATGCCCAAGAGGATTTGACGACCGACGACATCTTTCAAGGAACCGTCCATGCTTCGATTGAACAGTGAACCCCAATCATGGTTGCGATTGATATTTTGCTTGGTCCTGATGCTTCTCGTAAGTCCATCGCTGCTGGCCGCGGATTGGCCCATGTGGCGGTATGACGCGTATCGCAGTGCCGCCTCACCCGAGGAGCTACCCGATACACTTCAGTTGGCATGGGTGCGTCAGTACACCCAGCGCAAACAGGTATGGGACGATCCACTCAACCATGACCTCATGCCCTACGACCGGATCTTCGAGCCAGTCATTATGGATGGTCGCATGTTCGTCAGTTTCAACGATCGCGACAAAGTCGTCGCTCTCGATCTCGACTCCGGCAGCATGGTGTGGGAATTCTATACCGATGGGCCTGTGCGTTTTCCACCAGCGGCCTGCGATGGCAAAGTATTTTTCACCAGCGACGACGGCTACCTCTACTGCGTCGGCGCGGACAATGGACAGTTGTTGTGGCGATTTCGAGGTGGCCCATCGGACCGCAAAGTCATAGGCAACGAACGTGTCATTTCGGCCTGGCCCGCCCGAGGCGGCCCAGTGATTCGCGACCGGCATGTCTACTTCGCCGCCAGTATATGGCCCTTCATGGGAACGTTCATTTACGCACTCGAAATGCAAACTGGTGAAGTGGTGTGGGTGAATGATTCTACCAGTGCTCAATACATTAAACAGCCTCATGGCGCACCTTCCTTTGCCGGCGTGGCTCCGCAGGGCGCACTGGTTGCCACAAAGAATGTTTTACTAGTGCCGGGAGGACGCAGCGTGCCGGCGGCGCTGGATCGCAGTTCGGGACAATTCATGCACTTCGGGATCGGGGGTAAAGGTACCGGAGGTTCGTTTGTGTGCGCCGATGAACAGAACTTTTATGTCCACACACGTGTCCGTGGTGTGCGCGCATGTGAACTGCAAAGCGGCAAGCCATTGGAACAACAACCGAACGAGCCCGTGCTTACCGACGGAGGTACCATCAGTTTTGACGGAACCGTTTTGCATGCGAAGACAAAAGCCATGGATTTTTCCGTCCAAGTCGATGCTTCTGGCGATGTCATTCAGGCTGGCAGCCGAATCTACGTTGCGGGAAAAGACAAGATCACCGCGTTGAACCATGATGGCACGATCCTCTGGTCGCAGCCGGTTGAAGGTCAAGTCTTGCGGCTACTTGCTGGGGGTGACAAACTGGTCGCTGTTACGTTGGACGGCCGCATCCTCGTCTATGGCGAACAAGCTGTCTCGGACGTGACCATGAAAGAATTGTCCGAGATTCCACCTGTAGCGAACAAAACGCGAGATGCTGCAGCTCAACTCATCAGTCGCACTGCGGCTGACCAGGGATATGCGATTTGGTTCGGTGTCGACGACATCGAACTCCTTTCTGGGGTTCTCGCCGAGTCCGACTTACACGTGGTGGTCGTCGAATCCGACGCAACTCGTGTCGATGAACTTCGTCGGCTTTACGACACTCAAGGACAATATGGCCACCGCATCACAGTCCATCTGGGCGATCCGGATGCTTACAAGGCTCCACCGTATGTCGCCAATCTGATCGTGGTGGGATCGTCCACAGGAATGCGAGAAAAGCTGCCTGGCTTTTTGGTAACGATCTACGAATCGGTGCGGCCTTATGGCGGCGCGCTTTGGTTCAGCGCTCCAAACGGCAACACCCAAGACGTCCTGGAGCTTGTTCACCACAACAAACTGGCAAAAGCCAACACGCGTGAATATGAAAACGGCGTGTTGGTAATTCGCGAAGGATCGCTGGAAGGTGCGGCCGATTGGACCCACCAGTACGGAGACATTGCCAATACGGTAAAGTCGAATGACCGTCGCGTCAGATTGCCTTTGGGGGTTCTGTGGTTTGGTGGTAGTTCCAATATGGACATGTTGCCCAGACACAGTCATGGACCGCCGGAACAAGTCGTAGGCGGTCGCACCTTCGTCGAAGGCATGGACTCCATTAGCGCTCGGGATACTTACACCGGACGTGTTCTTTGGAAACGGACATTAGAAAATCTGAATCATCTCGGTATTTATTTCGACCATACTTACGAGAACACGCCACTAAGCACAAAATACAACCAGGTGCACATTCCAGGCGCGAACGGCCGCGGTACCAATTTCGTCGCCACAGACGAAGAGATTTATGTGGTCGTCGGTAGCCACTGTAAAGTATTGGATGCCACCACGGGCGATACCATCCGTCAAATTGACATGCCGTCGCAGGGACCAGACTCCGCGTCACCACTATGGGGTTTTATTGGTATCTACGAAAACATCCTGTTAGGCGGTAAGGGATTCGCTAACTACAGCGGCCAGCCGAGAGATCTTTCGACAAGGCAGGGGCTAGAGATTCTCGACATGTCGGCAAGCGACGGCTTGGTCGCCTTTGACCGTGATACGGGGCGCGTTGTTTGGGAAACAGATTCCCGGTTTAGCTTCATTCACAACGGAATCGTCGCTGGTGGCGGGCGTATCTACTGTCTCGACAAGCTGCCCAAAAGTACCGAAGACAAGTTACGACGTCGCGGGGTACTGGCTGACCGCAAGTTTCGTATTGTTGCCCTGGACGCGCAATCGGGCGAGCTCTTGTGGGAACAAGAAGCGGATATCTTTGGCAGCTGGTTGAGTTACTCTGCCCAACATGACATTTTGCTGCAGGCCGGCGCACTGGCCAACGACCGGCTATCCGATGAGATCGGCCAGGGCATGATCGCCTATCAGGGCCGTGACGGAGCCGTCGTTTGGGATGATCTGCAGCTTGACTATTCCGGTCCTTGCATGCTGTATCACGATACGATCATTACCAATGCCAATTCGTACCAGCGGTCGGCAGGTGCGTTTAATTTGCTGGACGGTACGCCCAGCCTGATAACAAATCCGATCACTGGAAAACAAACACCTTGGCAATTCACACGAAATTATGGGTGTAACACGGTGATCGCCAGTGAGAACCTGTTGACGTTTCGTTCAGGAGCTGCTGGTTTCTACGACCTGCTCGGTTCGAGTGGCAGCGGGAATTTTGGTGGTTTTCGTGCCGGCTGTTCGTCGAATCTAGTTGCAGCCGGTGGCGTGCTCAACGCTCCGGATTACACGCGAACATGCACTTGCAGCTATCAAAACCAAACCTCGTTAGCCTTGGTCCATATGCCCGATTTGGAAATCTGGACGAACAGCGTTTACAGCGTGGAAGACCGTGTCCGTCGCCTTGGAATCAATTTTGGAGCACCAGGCGATCGACGCAGCAACAATGGCACATTGTGGTTAGACCACCCGAGTGTCGGCGGCGACTCACCTGAGATCACGGTGCAAGTCAAGGGAGACGCCCCAGCCTATTTCCGCCGACACACATCCGCCATTCAAAATGGCGATCTTCCCTGGGTAGCAGCGTCCGGAGTCCAACTCGTTCATTCGATTTCCGTGCGTGTAACCCCTGACCACCTGGATGACACTTCGGCAAACGTCATCCCATTGGCTGCTGGTCACGATGACGCAGAAGAACGTTCCGATGGATCGATGTATCTCGACAGCAGCGATTTGGAACTTGTCGAGGACAACTCACCACAAATGGTTGGACTACGATTTACAGACATCCAACTCAAACCGGGTGAGGAAGTTATGGACGCCAGAATTCACTTCACAGTCGATGAGGAAAGCAGTGGTCCCACAAAGCTGCAGATCCATTCTGAAGCGGCGGACAATGCCGAACGTTTCAACGACAAGAAATACAATATTTCGGCCCGCCACAGATCGAAGGCAGCCGTGTCATGGGTTCCTGAAGCCTGGCCAAAGGTTGGTGCAAGCACAACGGATCAACAGACTCCCAATCTGGCGAGCCTCGTCAATGAGGCCATCCAACGGCCGGGTTGGAAATCGGGAAACGCGATTGCGTTTATGATTTCGGGAGTGGGTGCGCGCACAGCATGTTCCTATGAAAACCATGCCACCAAAGCTGCTCGACTGACGATCACGCCCGCCAGTCAGGTTGCCGAGAAGCAAGAGGCTCCTGCGCCGGCATATACAGTCAAACTGTTTTTTGCCGAGCCTTTGGATGTTGGTCAGGGCGAGCGCGTGTTCGATGTGGCTCTACAGGACAGGACGGTCCTGCATGATTTCGATATTGCCAAACAGACCGGCGGACCGTTGCAGAGTATCGTCAAACAGTTTTCCCACATCCCCATAGCCGATGAATTAACCATCTCGCTGACGCCCCAATCCGACAGTCAGCACGGTCCGCTTTTAAACGGCGTGGAACTGATTGCCGAGTAATCGCCTGAGAAAGGTGTCAGGAACGAGTGACACCCTTTATTTCTTGAAGTGTTTTTCATAGTGGGAAACAGGCCCCTTTCATTTGCTGAGCAGCGGGAGTGTCGGCCCTGTTTGGCACCCGGCTCGCAGAACGTAAGTCCTTGCGTTATCATGGTTGTGGGCCCGTAGCTCAGCGGTTAGAGCAGGGGACTCATAATCCCTTGGTCGGGGGTTCGAATCCCTCCGGGCCTACTTAGTTTTTGAGGTTTTCCACCAGGGTGTCACCCAAACTGGCACCCATTTTCGCACCACCGTTGTGAGCTTCCCAGAATGTAGCTGCGGTGGACTGTGCGTTGGCACCGATATAAAAACGCAACGTCGTCTCGAAAGACTCATGCCTCATGAGCTCCTTCAAGGTCGCCGGGGTGCCCATCTAGCCCTAAAGCTTCTCCGCAGGTCGTGAGCACTGGCAGAATGGGTTTGATGCCCGTCTCATAATCCTGAGCCTCTAGCTCTCGTAAATCCCTGCCAGTAGAAGAATGCACTTATTGCAACTTGTGTTGATATGCATTTTCAACGCCCTAAAGGGCGGTTGTAGAACCTCACCCGCACCGCACTCGAAGCGGTGCGGCTACAAGGGCCAAGAGGGCTAAGAGGAGGGTGGTGGGTTCGGGGATGGGTACGGCGGTTACGCGGGCGGTCAGGATGTCAGTGCCGGACGGGTCAAGGTTGTAGTCGAGCTCCCAGATCCAGTTGGTATTAATTTGCTGGTCGGTAATGCTGGCAAACGTACCGTTGATGACCTCAGCACTAAGGATGTCAAAGCTGTCACCCAGCACTAGACCTGAATAATCCAGATCAAAATCCAGAACGCCGTCCAGGGTGGCGGTGCCGGTGACGTTGAGCACGTCGTATTCGGTCCCTGCGATTAAGCCTTCGATTTCTATTAATAAGGTGGAACTGGCGTCCTGGGAATAATCACCGTTGATGGTAGTGGTGCCCGGTGAATGACCGGGCCCTAAGGTGCCGCCGGTGTTAGCGAGGTCACCGTTAAAGGTGTCGACGTTCAGGGTGCCGCCGGTGAAGTTAAAGGTGCCATTGCTGTTAATGGTAGTGGCATCCACGGTGCCGCCTAACACGGAGAAGGTGCCGCTAACCTTCATGGTCAGTGTGCCGGTGCTGATCAGCGTGCCGTTGTTGATAATGGATCCGACATCGCTAATAATTCCTGGTCCAATCGTCGGACAGTCATATCCAATCGGACACTCATAGCCGGCGACAATTGAGCCCGTGCTGACCAGCGTGCCGTTGTTGGTCAGCGTTCTGTAGGTGTTTAGCAGCGTGCCGTTGTTGCTCAGCGTACCGAAGCTGTTAAGCAGCGTGCCGTCGTTGTTCAGCGCGCTTGAATAGTGCTGGTTGTGGAGCGTCGCGCCTGACTTGTTGTTCAGCGTGCCGTTGTTGCTCAGCGTGCCGCTGTTGGTGGTCGGGCTGTGAAA
>JAKVBZ010000157.1 GCA_022448645.1 Pirellulaceae bacterium | reverse complement strand
AAAAACTTCTGTATGTTTTAGCTCTGAATTCCTCAAACAGATAAAGAAAGACACGAATATTGTGGTGGATGAATTCTTTTATCCTGTCAAACTGGAGTCGTCAGAACTGTATGAATACCCATTTTGCGTGATGACTGGCGAAGGCACCTTCAGCTTGACTCAGTTGCAACGTGATGCGATCCGTATGTACCTCTCTAATGGCGGGTTTATCATTGCCTCGGCTGGCTGTAGTAACCGCCAGTGGTCGAAAAGCTTTCATGATGAAATTGCCAAAGTCTATCCGGACTTACAACTGCAGCGCCTCGATCGGACTCATCCCGTCTTCAGTACCGTCTACAAAGTGGACTTCTTGGACCTGGGAGGAGGTAAGGAGGCTTTTCTGGAAGGTCTTGAGATTGATGGCAAAGTGGTATTGATTTTTACCAGTGATGGACTGAATGACAGTGGTAAGGTGAGTGACGACTGTTGTTGCTGTGGTGGAAACGAAATTGACAATGCACGACAAGTTAACGCAAACTTGTTGGCATACACGTTGACGCATTAATGCTCAAGTACAGGGTTAGCAAAAAATCAGTTCTGGAATCCGAATGCGAAATGAATGCTGATATCCGAAACCGAAATGACGCTGGTGAACGTGTGGGGGCGACCATGTTCTATCGGGCATTCGGTATTTCGAACGTGTGCCGAAAAAAACGCTGCGATGTCATTCAGAACAAAGCCATTGACGATGGTAAGATGGCAGGGCCCAGCTCTACCACGCGCATCATGAACGTTTTTACTAGAAGCATGGTACAAGCTTTTTCTAAGGCTCGGTATGGAATACACAGGGAGCAGCATCCAGGCTGCAAGATAGGAGATTGGATGAAATTCGTACTGTGTGTGGTTGTTGTCTGTGCTTTGAGTTGGCCGGTAAAGGCTGTCGACTTCAGCGGTAGTTTCGAAAAGGCGTTCTCTGACAATCCGAAGCGAGTTCCAGTCGTGGTCGTCTTTGGTGCTCCGTGGTGCAACTGGTGTCGCAAACTGGAGTACATTACCTTGATGGACGAAAGTATGGACGAGGTTGCCCAGGATTACTTGTGGGTCAAGGTGGACACCGATGAGCGGCAAGATCTGGCCGCTAGGCATTGGGTGCGGGGTGTGCCAGCTACGATTGTCTTTAATGCCGAAGGGCGTCCTATCAGCGGACGTTCAGGGTATATGAATCCGAAGCAGTTCAAAGAGTTTCTACACAATGTTTTGACGGAGCCAGAGACACCGCTGGCAGCTGTAGGTGATCTACTGCACCGTATCGAGCAAGTCTCTGGTGAGGAATGTGCCATGGTGGTCACGGAATTAGTGGAGGTGTTGGCACGGCCGGACTGCCATGGCCGCGAGGCCATCTTGGCTGCACTTACAGAACATCAGGAATATGTCGTGGCGGCTCTGTTGGAGTCGATGGCCGACAGGCGTTTGGCGGTCCGCGCTGCTGCTTGGCATGCAATGCAACACGTCACGGACTGTCACCTGGAATTTCAGCCGTTCGATTCCGAGGCCGCACGAAACGGTCAGTTAGAGACATTGCGTAAGGAAATGGAAGCCGAATGATGCACCGCTATGTTGCCCGTGTTATTTTCTATCCGACGTTGGGATGGAACCTGTTCTGGGCGCGGGTTCTGGGAGTATGGAAGTGGTGGTCTCGTGTCGATGACCACGTGATCTTGGGAGCGCTCCCGTTCGCATTTCTTGTCAAAAAGCTGGACAAAGAAGGTGTCCGCGCAGTGGTGAATACCTGTGAAGAATATGCGGGGCCTGTTGAGCAATACAAACAATTTGGCATGACACAACTGCGTGTGCCAACTGTGGATTTCACACCGCCGACCATCGAATCGGTCGAGCAGGCAGTTGATTACATGACAGACCATGTTCGTCAGGGACGTACCGTCTATGTACATTGTAAGGCAGGAAGAGGACGTAGCGCCACTGTGGTTCTGTGCTGGTTAATGCAAGAGAAAGGTTTTTCTGCAAAAGAAGCACAGGAATTTTTGCAGTCCAAAAGGCCTCAGGTCGTGAAGCACGTATTTCAACGCCAAGTCGTTCAGGAATTCGCCCGGCGGCGTCTCACTCCGCCCTGCTCTAGCGAATGATTTGGCCTCGATGTTCAGGCTAAAGAGAAAAAAAGGTGTAACTCTTTTCGGTCGTCGGCGAACAGCTGTACGTGCTTCTGCTCCGTGTCGCTGGGCGAAGGCGATGATATCGCCATGGTGCTACGACATGCTGGGGCATTCGCGATTGGGAATTCGCACTACGAAAGTCATTGGTCCTGCGTTATTTGGAACGTGCCAACCTATTTTGTACTATGTCCCGACAAAGATGACGTGGTACGTGCACGCGCCGTGAGCGCCTTTGACAAGAGTAGCGCCGATATCGGCGGTTTTGGAAGGACCGGCGATGAACAGGCCGTAACCCGCTTTCGAAAATGTGATGCGCTCGTATGCTTCATGCATGTGATGCACCAATTGCTGGGCGTCGACAACCATGATCAGGTGTTCGGCGATCACGTAACCAACCCGATGTTTTAGGGCGCGATCGGTGACCCACACGGCAGCGTTTTCTGCCACGGCAAATTCGCCAGTGAGAATCGCGAGATCTAACCCAGCCAGATCATGAGGGTCCGCGATTTCATCCAGATTGACATTGTCCAGTTTGGAGTCGGGCAGCCGGCATAGGATTTGTTTCGAGTTTTGAAACACATCCATGCTCTGGATATAATCTGAAACCTGAGACATGTCATCGAGACGCACCAATTGACCACCTACACGACTGAGCACTTTGCCAAATTGTTCCATGGGATCGTCGAATTGAACGCCAAGTCCTTCCAGGCTTGGCAGCTCCACACCCTGGATGTTGTGGCTTCGGATGGCATTCAATATGTCTTGCCGGCTGGTATTAGGACCGTCCACGTCGTTCCCTTTCCCACCAGTCGCGAAAACTTTCGCGAGGCCATTTGGGTAGCTCGCGCTGTTTCCCCCAGGCGTTACCGCCATGGTACAGCATCCAACGTGGAAGTAATGGCATCATTCGGCGGATGATGGTTCCCAGCCAGCGAAACAATCGGGGACGTCGGAATACGTGACCAGCTATTTTCATAGCGACCCGCTTGGTCCAAGGTAATACTCGGGCTGCGGCGATTTCCTTTCGCCATGCGAGCAACTGGTGGTGCAAGTCAATTTTGACGGGGCAAACATCGGTGCAAGAACCGCATAAACTGGAAGCGTACGGCAAGCTGTAGTGCTGTTTGATGTCGTGGGAAGGACCCAGCACGGAACCGATGGGCCCGGGAATGGTATAGCTATAACTGTGTCCGCCACTGCGCCGATAGACAGGACATGTATTCAAACAAGCTCCGCAGCGGATGCATTGTAAGGAGCGTCGAAAGGTGTCTTTTCCCAAAATGCCGGTGCGGCCGTTGTCGACGAGGACGATGTGTAATTCGCCGTTGGAAATGGGGCCGTGGAAGTGGGATGAGTAGATCGTGATGGGTTGTCCGGTCGATGATCGGGCCAGCATCCTAAGAAATACTCCTAGGTGCTCTTTGCGAGGGATCAGTTTTTCAATTCCCATACAAGCGATATGAAGTGGTGGCAAGCAAGTGCCCATGTCCGCATTGCCTTCGTTCGTGCAAATGACAATTCCACCAGTTTCGGCGACGGCGAAATTGACACCGGTGATTCCAGCGTCGGCATCAAGAAACGCTGTCCGTAATGACCTCCGGGCAGCTTGAACCAGTTCTTTGGGATCCTCGGCGCCGCGTTCCGTTCCCAAGTGTTCGTGAAATAACTCGGCGATTTCGTAACGCTGCATGTGAATCGCGGGAGCGATGATGTGACTCGGGGGCGCATTTTGCAGTTGCATGATGCGTTCCCCCAAATCGGTATCGGTGACCTCGATTCCCTGGTCATGCAAGTAATGGTTTAACCCACACTCTTCGGTAAGCATCGATTTGCTTTTGACCGCGCGCCGCACACCATGTTGTTTGCAGATGTCGTGAACGATCTGATTATGCTCCTCTGCGTTCCGGGCCCAATGCACGTGTGCTCCCAGACGCACAGCAGCTTCTTCGAACTGTTCCAGGTACTTGGCCAGATGAGAAAGCGTATGTTCCTTGATCTGCGACGCCCGCTCACGCAACGTTTCCCATTCGTGAATGGAATGTGTCGAGCGATCTCGGCTATGGCGCATGGACCACACGACTTCATTCAGCCAGCGTGTACGTTCCTGGTCGTCGATGAACTTGGCTGCTTCACGTGGGTGACTCATCAGTCCAATCCCTCGCTCGCAACCAGAATCTCGGCGACATGCATGACGCGGATGTTTTTCTTTTGGCGTCGGATTAAACCATCCAGGTGCATCAGGCAGGACATGTCGACGCCGGTCAATACTTCTGTTCCTGCCTCTTCATGGTCACGAATACGGTCGTTACCCATCTGACACGAGACGGCTTCCTCATTCACGGCAAATGTTCCACCGAAGCCGCAACATTCATCCGAGCGCGTCAATTCGGTGATTTCGATACCTTTTAACGACTGCAGCAAAGGTCGGACCTTGTTGAAAGATTCACCGACTCGTTCACTTGACTGAGCCAATCTCAACTCCCGAAGACCGTGACAACTTTGGTGGATGCCGACACGGTGAGGAAAACTTCCGGAAATGTGGTTTATCTTTAGCACGTCTGTAATGAATTCACACAATTCGTACGTCTTTGCTTTCAACTCATCGAAACCAGGACGCCCTTTGAGGAAATCGTCATAGTGATGACGAATCATAGACGTACAGCTACCCGAAGGACAGACGACGTGGTCGTAGTCATGGAATGTCTGCAAGAATTGTTCGGCCAGTGGAGCTGCATCGTCGGTACAGCCGGTATTCGCCATCGGTTGACCGCAACAGGTTGGTGTTGCAGGGCATTCTACAACAACGTCGAACCGCTCCAGCAGCTGTACCACGGCCATTCCAACATTAGGGAAGAGCTGGTCAACATAGCACGGGATAAAAAGTCCGATTCGATACATGGACAGGAAATGTCTGGCTCAAGTCTGGTCAAACCAAGCAAGGTCTAGTTCTTTTTGTGGTCACCGATGTTTGGCAGATTGTCGTGGGTGTCAGGGCCGAAGTAGCGCAAGCCAACTAAAGGCTCGCTGCCCGTATTTTCGACTTCAACACCTGTTTGGGCTGCTTGATGAGAGATGAATACCTCGTCTTCGGTGGCTTCGCCAAAATAGATCATGGCGGGCGTCTGAAGCTTTAGTGGACCTATGCGTCCAGACCCTTGGACCGTGATCCATCCGCTGGCACCTGGATCTTGCAAAAAACATTTAGCACCTGGATCCACCGTCAGTTCCTTTGCCGAGAACAACTGTTTGCCACCGAATTCACCATAGGTTATCCAGCGGTCAACGTAACCGTTGCCAGATCGTTCCGGGTCGACGATCGGTTCGACATAGTGGTGATCCTTGAAGTGTGTGTCGACGTTTCGCTCCCAATCAAGCTGCCCAACGATGAAATCTAGGTCGTTATGTTTGTTTTCTGGCATGTCTTTCACGAGGAGCGACCAGGGAACTTCGCGACCCTCGATCAAAGACTGGAACATGCCGAAGACATCGCTGCCCCACTGAGGTTCGTAGGTCAGTAACGAACCAGGTGCATGCAAGACACCCGGAGGAATCATCCATCCCGTGCCGCGTTTAAGCCGGTAGGCTCGAGACAGGTCCAAGATTCCATTGTCTCCCTTATGCCAGTCTTCCAAACATTGCCGTAATTGGGCGGGAGACGTTCCAGGCTCCAATCCCATAAACGTGTACGCAAAATTGTTGTCCACATTATTCAATTGTGGCGGAAAATAGTACGCTTCCGGTTTACCTTCCTGACCGACCAAAGCCGCATCTTCTTGAGACTGGTGCATGTGATGCGGAATATGGCCCATGTTGTCAAAGAATTTGGAATAGCACGGCCAGCGTCCGTACTGGTCGTACATCGCTTGGCCAATCAGCCGCGCACCGGCTTCGTCGACGGCGTCTCGTAGCGTAAACCGCTGACCTTCCACACCTACATAACTCAATCCTTCATCTGGCAAGCGGCCTTCGTTTGCTGCTTCGGTCGTACTGGAAAACCAACGTTCATCGATGCCACCTCGGGATGCGCCGAACGCATAATAATCACCCGGCGCCAGCTTCAGCCGTCGTCCAGGATGAAGGAAACTGCGAGGTACCCACGTCGGCAGCAAGCGAAGTAGTCCTTGTCCAGCATCAAGAGCTTGGTCCAGCAACGGGCCCACGTTCGAGTCGACGATTGGTAGGGATGAAGTCATATGGATAATCTCATACGGAAAAAGTGTTTGTTGAGAATGTTCTTGAGCCAAAGAACGGAAACAACCAACGTCAGCAGAAATTGGATGCGTGGACGTTGGGAAATCGACAAAAACCAGACATATACCTTGCCCGGACCGACCTCGATCTGCAAGAGGGGGGGGTAGTTTGTCTGTTAAAAATCGTGAGTAACAAACCTTCTAGGATCCAACGAGATCCGTTGATGACCGTACTTTTTCCTCTTAGACAGTTAAAAATGCGCCCTGTGATGAATCGTAACGGTCCTGGCAGCTCTTTCTGTGTAGTGGTTAATGTTCGCTGCTGGGAGTCACTGAGGTACCCGACACAAATCGCTCTCAAATCTTTTCTGCTCTTAGGGTGTTTGACCAGAGTGATTTCGGGCCTCGGTGTCATGGTTTCTAGCGAGATCCTGAGTGGTTCATAGAAAATTTTTCAGGTGCTTCCCGTGCTAGTCCGTTTCGGTTGGCGGTGTGCAATCTTTTTGGTTAGGGGAACGCTGATTCCCGTGGTGCCCAGCGTACATGTGGTGATTTTATTTCGGAGGTATCCGAAAGGGACGTCGCTTCAGTGGGAACAGGGTGTAAAAAGTGCAGTAGAAGGTTGAGCGAACCACGGAACTGCCTTTATCAGCGCGAATGGTGTTGACGACGTAGCTGATCAGCACGCTAGCTACGATTCCTGAGCGACTCTATCTTACGAACACCTCTTGGTGACCCCAACCAAAGTGGAAGTGTGGGGGAAT
>JAKVBZ010000156.1 GCA_022448645.1 Pirellulaceae bacterium | reverse complement strand
TGGATCTATTTGACGATGTGGAACGAATCGTGCGCGCACGCCTGCTGCCATCACAGGTGATTCACACCCCTAAGCTAACTCCTCGCAACGATGGCAAATCCGGGCCGGTGTATGACCTGACGTCGCCCCCCGACCAGCCGCTCGAAACTACGGCAGATACGTTTCGTAATCTCGAACAGCGGATAATCGGTGGCTACGGAGGTTGCCATCGACAACCACACGGCTGGAAGACCGTTACGACCGACGTAACAGCCGCGAATATCCAGACACTGCTCGACGTTCACCAGCACACCGTTCTGCGGGAACCGGGAGCGATGCGCGTACTGTTCCACTTTGACTACACTGACGACACGATCGAAATCCGGTCCGTGCGCACGGCGGGAGCCCGTGTCAACATTCGCCTGAGCAAACCGAGGAATTTGTTCGTGAGAATCCCCGCCTGGACACCCCGAGATTCCGTTCAAATTGAAGTTGCCGGCCAACGCGTCCTTCCCGAATGGCAGGGACAGTTTGTCTTCCTCTCGCGTGATTTGTTCCCCGCTCAAATCACGCTAAGATATGCACTACCGCTCCACGAGGAATCGGAAACGATTGCCGGAACGAAGTACGAACTCCTCTGGCGCGGAGATGAGGTCGTCGGAGTTCGGCCCAACGACGTGATGCTGCCATTTTACCCCACGTGGCCCGACGATCTGAAAATATCCGCTCCCTGACACAACAGAAATAATCGCCAGGCAGAATCGAGTTATAGCATGAACACCGTGCAGTTTCTCGGGATCGACTTGTTTGCCTTGACCCGCCTCATCGCGACTTTGGTCGTGTTCGTTGTGGCGATTCCAATGGTTACCGCCCAGGAGGAGAAAGCGAAAAAGGAACTGGAGACGGCAGAAGCCGTTGCAGCTCGGGTTGTGCGTGATTGCTTCAAGTGGGTGCTGTGCCCCTACATGGCCAATGACAAAATTTCACCGAACTCGTGCTTTTGTTCGTGCTCATCCTCTGTAACTGAGGTGGCAGAGTGCGAGATCCACCGCAAAACACGATGGTTTTGGTCCGCTTCAAGGTCATGTGGTTTAAGAAGTGAGTTTGAATATAAGTGAGTTTTTGATAAGTAGATTCAGCGATTTGCCCACTTTTATAACGCTCTTCTTGTTTCTCCAGCACGTAGCCAAGAAAGTTGTCGAGATTGAAAATGCTTTTGTCTTGTGTTTCTATCAATCCAACTTCGTCTAATTTATCGCGAAATTCTTGTGAGAGCCGGTTAACCTGCTTCATCACTTCTTCATCTGGCTCAACGCCATGCATGTTTAGCTGATTCAAGATCATTGAGCATTTTCTCAAACGCTTCCAATCTTACGGGATGGTCAACTTCGTCCTACCAACAGCAAAGTTAACAGAGCCATTCCAGCATTATATTTACGTTCCATCAACGGCAAGCAATGACCACAAAAAGATAATTGCAACGTTCCTCCAAGATTCCCCAATCGACTGTGAGAAGCAATCGAGCAAAGCAGGATAGTTACAGGAAAACGGTTCGTCTTCTTCGTTGTTACGGCTTGTTGTGACTGACAGACCTTCAAGCCACTCCTATTGCGGAGATGAGGATAGAGACAGCGGCATTTGGCAACCTGAGAAGGTGCTGAGTGTCGTCGTTTTCTTTTGCTTGTCCAATTCCAAAGAGAAAACCAGAGAATAAAAAACAAAGATCAGTAAAAAGGATGGGAAAACTCAACCTAACAATCAGGTTTCGCCTAGAGAAACGAGGATCGGGAAATTAAAATGAATCCCCGTCGGCAATATCAACTCACGGCAATGACAACTCACGTTGACGGCCGTAGACTCGTTGATCCACGCCGCAAAAGGCAATCCATCACCGCAAGCATTCATTCTCGCAGCCAGCAACCCAAAAGGAATAGATCATGGTCGATTCGGAAACCACCCCCGAACCCCCGTCAAAAGAAGAGCTCCGATTAGCCATGAAAGCATTTCGTAAACGCCTCAAGTTGACTCGCTTGGATGACGAATCTGGCATGGGCTACGGTGCCACCTCCTCTGGTCAAAAATCTGGCATCGTTGCCATCACTCCCCCCAATCAGTTTCCCAAAACCGTCTGGCAGGAACTGGCAAAACAGGGAAAACTCAAACACGACCGCGGTGGACTTTATTCACTCGTTGAATCGTAAGCAACAGTACACAGGAATCCCAACTGTTTTCCAGTTGGAAAAAACTCTGGAATGTAGGGACTTGTCCGACCAACCATTCCCTAATTAGCGTCCTTGACACGGTATGGTTGGTCACCGATGACAACAATGACTTGGCCCGCGGGCTGACGCATCTCAAAGGGCTGACTAAGCTGGAGCATCTCGGCCTCCAAGGCACCCTAGTCACTGACGCGGGCGTTGCCGAGCTTAAGAAGGCTTTACCGAAATGTCGGATCGGGGCTCGATGTTCCGTAGAGAAAAACAGAGAAGACAAAATAACTAATAAGCAAACCGGGGGAAAAAGAGAAGTCACAGCTCCGTATTGTGAGTGAACTACCGCAAGCCGTGCACCAAACTAGGTTCAATTGTTGGTTGAAGATAAAACACCCTACCCATTAATCACCAAACACAAAGAACTCGTTGCGCTCTTCCCCTACCGAGGGAGCTTTTTTCAAAGCCTGCAAATGCCCCGGATTGTGACATAACGACTTATGCAGAGTTTCTTATTGCGCTGGTCTATCGCAGTCGCCGTTATCATGCACAGCCTGCGTCAGATTTTGGCCGTGGGAGATCTCGACCGAAAATGTGCCAAACCCCATTAGATTCATGAGTGAATTTCACAAAACGGGATTCGACACCTCGATGCTCCGTTTGGGACTCTCTGGGCAGCACGTACCGGTTCGACTACGCGGATGGTGGTCAGCAACGTCACGTTTTGTTATTTGCGAAGACCCACTCGCAGAAAATTCGCGATCATCATACGATTCAGATCAGCTTTGACGATGCCCGCACCGGGCCCATCTGTTGTTGGACGTGGTGCGGGATATCCGAAACTCAGTCGCGCCGGCCCACGGCACGTGGGTGTCGTGTACGAGGGCATCCAGGCTCACCTTACTTTGGATCCCATCGGGCTGGAAAAACTGTTATCAAGGAAACTTCATCGATGAGACTGCAGACAATCGTCGCCGTTACTTTGCTGCTGAGCCTTGGCTGTTGTTTTTCCAAGAGCGTGTGGGGCGCGGAGGATCAATCCGACAACCAAGGCTCTGCCGAACGGGGTTTGCTTGGCTGTTGGAAGCTGATCGGCGACTGTCGCGACCACTCGGGCAACGGGAACCACGGTGTGAATCACGGGGTGGACCTCAAGACCGGTAGTTTCAATGGCCGCGGCGCATATATCGAAGTACCCGCTAGCGACTCGCTCGAGCTGGGGAAAATGGATTTCTCGATCTGCGCCTGGGTCTACACAGAGCAAGACATCAACGACGTGCTGGGAGATATCGTCAGCAAGTACGATCCAACGCTGAGAAAGGGCTTTACCCTGAATCTCAAGTCCAGTTCCGGTGGCTATCAATCCGCCGGCGACGACCGACACGTCTACTTCGGAATTGACAACGGCCGACAAAGCGATTGGCAAGACTGTGGCAGTCCCAACGAAACGAGCAACTACGTCAGTAACTCGTTGACCGTTTTTCGAGGCCACCTGTACGCCAGCACCGTCGACGCGCAGGAAGAAAAGGACTGGTGCCATGTTTTCCGTTACGAGGGTGGACAAAAGTGGGCCGATTGTGGCCGGGTCGGCAACGGCCAGACGACCGGCGTGATGTCGATGATCGTCCATCAAGGAGACTTGTACGCAGCCACGACGACGTACGATTGGACCCGCATCCATTCGGGCGATTACGATCTGTGCCGTGTCTATCGCTATGAAGGTGGAACGCAATGGAAAGACTGCGGGCAGCCCGGCACTTGCCTGCGCATTAACTGCATCGCTTCCTATCAAGGAAAGCTGTATGTCGGAGGAGATCGAGGGTACCTTCTTCCGGGTGAAAAGACATGGAGCGGGAGACCGTATAAGGTCTATGTGTACGAGGGTGGTACAAAGTGGGAAGTCTCCGGAGAATTCACGTCGGATCGGAAGAAGAGCCTTTACGCACACGCCATGGCCGTGCATGACGGCAAGCTCTATGCCGGCTACCCAACCGTTTATTCCTTCGACGGAAAAAAGTGGGAATATGCGGGGACGCCGCTTGGCGCTACTCCAAAGGAATTGCTGTGGGCACTGCAAGTACACAGCTTGGAAGTTTACCGAGGAGAGCTTTTTGCGGGAATGTGGCCGGAAGCACGTGCGGTCATGTATAAGGGCGGCACCGACTGGGAAGATCACGGTCACATGGGAGATGGGACCGAAGTCAACGCCTTGACCGTTTACAACGGAAAACTTTATGGCGGTGCACTCCCCAGGGCGGAAGTGACGCGTTACGACGGCGAAGGTGAGTGGACGTCTATTCGCAAGTTCTACTCTCCCGATGGGTGGACTCCTGGCCCGCCACTTAAGGCGACACGCGAGCAATTTAATGCGTGGACCAGGCTCACAAGCCTGACGGTCTACCAGGGTCGATTGTTTGCCAGCACGGGAAGTTGTACGGCCTCGGTCCTCGACGCTCCGGCGGATCGCGGCAAAGTCTACTCGATGGAGGCCGGTAAGTGCGTTTCGTATGACGACGATATCGGGCCGGGCTGGAATCATCTCGTGGTCAGACGGGAAAAAAGTCGACTGACGATACATGTCAATGGAAAGCTCGTAGCCCAATCATCGGACTTCCACTCAGACGACTACGACATTTCGAACAACGAGCCCTTGAAGATCGGCTTTGGTGAAATGGACTACTTCTCCGGCAAGATCCGGGAAGTGCGCCTTTACAATAGGGCTTTGCATGATGACGAGATCCGCACTCAAGCCGTTTCAATTCGTCTGTCAACCGCCAACTAACTGACGAGGGAGTTAGCTAGGGCGTCTTTTCGTGATGCACGGTCGATTTAGGGCAGTACCACCGTTCATATTGTCAATTTGACAGCGAGGTGGAAATCTCCATTAACTCGCGCGCATGGGTGGGTCGGACCTCGGCGCGCGAGCGCACCCTTGAGACCGTACAGTGAATGTGTCACGCCAACACCTTTCGAACAACATTCCCACTCACATCGGTAAGCCGAACATCACGGCCTTGATGCCGGTACGTCAAACGTGTGTGGTCAAGCCCTAGACAGTGCAGGATGGTCGCGTGCAAATCGTGGATGTGGACACGATCTTCTACGGCATGATAGCCCAATTCGAAATACCTGTCCTGGCCCCAACACAGCAAGTATGGAAACCCATCGCATTACATGGGGACGATGAATTTTCGTTCGAAGGCGGCAGGTATTCACCGGGATACATTTTTGAAGGCCGTGCAGGCCGAAGGCTTACCGATGGCGAACCATCTATCAGCGGTCATCGCGAACTCTGCCCGCCTGCAGTGGAAAAACTACCGGAGACCCCGTCCGCCATGGCTTTCGAACCTGCGTCGCTCGAAGGTTATTTACCGTGGTCAAGATGTTCCAGGTGCCTGTTACAAGTTTGAACATGCCTTGGAATTACTATTTCGTTTCTACAAACCAATGCGAAAACCATGGATCGCATCGCAGATATCATTTACAAGGTCGAAGACGAAATCGATGCTTTGCGCACTTATGAAAAGAAGAATCAACCGTAAAGGTCAAATCATCAAACGGAAATCTGCGAAAAGGCGCAATTCCGATGTTTCGTTGGGGAAACCAAAGAAACTAACTCTGAAAGAAGGGATGGGAAACTGGGAATGTAACCGCTCTCCCGTAGAAGCTTTGCTTGCCCTCAAATGCGGCTAAGTCAAAGATTCCAAAATCAAGTTCGTCGACTCGATGATACGCTGATCACGTGGACGCAGGTCCGGTTCGAAAGCTTTGCCCGTCAAATGCTGCAAACCAGCGATATAGCGAACGGCAATTTCATTGCTTTGCTCGGTTGAAAACTGCATGTCGGTATCTTTGACCATGCCACGAGCAAATTCTTTTGAAAAGGAAACCGGCTTGCCGTCTCGTTCCAACACCGAGCCATCATCAGTCAGTTTCCAAAAGCGGGACGAATCCATCGTGTAAAGTTCATCCGCCGCAACGATTTGGTTAGCGGCGTTGATACCGTGCTCTGTCTTAGTGTCGACCAACACCATCCCTTTTTCACGCAGGTATTGTGACACGATACCAAACGCCATGATCGATGCGTTGCGAAGATGATGGTACTGGTCCACAGTACAAATTCCATTCTCAATTAAAAAGGCCGGGTCGATGGTTCGGTCAACTTTCTCCTTGGTTGAAGGAGTGTCCATTAGATAGGGGAGCTTGCCATTCGGGCTGAGTGAACTGACATCAATTTTATGCCCGGCATATTCCAATTCGGACAGCCCCTCCTCTTTTGCTTTCAGCCAATGTTGAAACAAGGAAGTGGATGTCGAGCTTTGAGCCATGTACATGCGCAGTACATTTTCAATCATGAGCAAATTTAGATTTTCTGCCGGAATGACCGTTGAAGATGGGAGCAACCCCTCAACCTCAAATTGTGATGACCCCAGGATATCTTCCACAAGATTGAGCATGTGGTCATGGTTTTGGGCTAAAACCTGATCCTTGAAAGGAATGGCGCCTCGGTTGACATCGTGCGTAGAAATACGGTTTCCACGAAACATTAAACGTATAGGAACACCGTCCTTTGTTTTTAGACTGTCGCCAAAAACGGAATCTGATACTTTTCCCTCCAACACTGTGGCGCCCGTAAGCTTGTGAATTTCATTGTCAGCAATGATCTGCTTGATAGTCCTGCCTTCATTCACACGCGTTCCATAATCACTGACAAGTTCTTTGATTTCATTGCTGGTTTGCATATGTGGATTCTCCAAAGGGATGGCAAAATGCAATCTGAAAGTCTCTCAAAGCTCTTTTATTTCGAGCGAACTTGAAATATAGAAGTGACTGGCTGAACCGTCAACTATGGCACGATCAATGTTCTGACTGATGGTTTGTCGAGACTTTATGCCCGCCCCGTAGGCAGGTATCCAGCCAGCGCCCTA
>JAKVBZ010000155.1 GCA_022448645.1 Pirellulaceae bacterium | reverse complement strand
AGATTTTTCCACGAATCGCGGACTAACTGCGGACGCGGGTATTCTCCATGGACCTGCTGGGGATTGATCTCACTGGCCCAACGGGTCAACAAGCGTGGATTCTTGGGTTGCCATTCTTCACTGTGGAGTTCTGGAGCACACCAGCACAACAGGGCGGCCCCGATCACAACAACAAACGATGTGCGCATTGTATTCACCTCGTCGACTCGATCGGTAGGAACATCGAACATCTCATCCGCTACCACGGGATTCTCAGAGCAGTCACACGCCTTTAAGCCAAAATATCGTGAAGAACATGTCCGTGGACATCGGTCAAACGAAAGTCTCGGCCGCCATATCGATAGATTAAATCCATGTGATGAATGCCAAGTTGATGTAACACAGTGGCCCAGAGGTCATAAACCGTCGCTTTGTTTTCAGTGACTCGATATCCGTAATCATCGGTGGCACCATAAATCATCCCCCCTTTGACTCCACCACCTGCCAGCCACACGCTAAATCCATAAGGATTGTGATCGCGTCCACTGCCTCCTTGGGAAAATGGCGTGCGTCCAAACTCACCAGCCCAGACAATTAAAGTCTCATCCAACAGACCACGCTCGCGCAGATCTTTGATCAGTGCAGCAATCGGTTGATCGACCTGCATCGCCATCTTCTGGTGCCCGCGTTCTAATTCACCATGCTGATCCCATGGGTTGGGGCCCCCACCACCTCCGATGTTCCGGCTTAAACAACTCAGCTCAATAAAGCGTACTCCCCGTTCGACCAAACGACGGGCCATAAGGCACTGCCGCCCATAAGCTGCCAAATCTGCGTCCTCGTGATCGATACCATATTTTCTCAGCGTAGGCTCTGTCTCATCGGAAAGATCGCAGAGGTCGGGTACCGCCGCTTGCATTCGATAAGCTGTTTCATAGTTTTGAATCGCCGCTTCCACCTGTTTGTCACCGGCCACAGCTTCTGCGAAACCTTGGTCGATTTGCCGAACAAATCTCTGCTTGACCAGCTGGGAGGAATCGATTTCCTGCGGTGTAATATTCGCAATCGCTTCAGGTTGGTCCGCTTTGAGAATCGAGGCCTGTGTTTCCGCTGGCAGATAACCATTGCCAAACTGACGCACACCACCATGGGGAATCACTGCCGAACCACTTTGAAGTACGACAAACCCTGGGAGATTCTTGTTTTCCGAACCTAACCCATACGTCACCCACGCACCGGCGGAGGGATGCCCCAGAAATGGGAATCCCGTATGCAAAAAACAATTCGCTTGCGCATGCTCCATCGACTTGGACGTCATGGATCGAACCACGGCCAATTCATCAGCACATTCAGCAACATGAGGAAAAAGATTGCTAACAGGGAGGCCGCTTTCACCATGTGGCTTGAACTTAAACGGACTGCCAAAGATATTGCCGTTGTTGTTGAACATCGTCCGTTCAACTTTCCCGGGCATCGGCTGGCCATGCTCTTTTTCAAGTCGTGGCTTGGGGTCAAAAGAGTCCACATGAGACACGCCACCCGACATAAAACAAAAGATGACGTTTTTTGCTTTGGCCGGAAGCTGCAGGCCTGCCTGTGGACTAGATTCCGTCGCCACGACAGAATCTGACATCAGGCTGGACAAAGCCAGCGTACCAAATCCAAGGGACGCCTGCTGTAGCACCGCGCGACGGGTTTTATTCCCTTCCGGCAAGGTTCTTTTTTCCATCTTTATGCTCGAGGGTTGTTTACTTTAAATAGATAAATTCTTTGAAATTAAAGATCGCTTGAGCCAAGTCGTACCAACGTTGATTAGGACTGTCACGATTGGTTTCCGAACTATAGCTTTGCAAGCGGTCTGCTAGAATCTTACGCTCGGTTTCCAATTGAGCCATGACCGCTCTCTCCTGGCTTGATAATTCTTTCAGGATTGTTTGACGAGAAACAAACTGGGGATTCCCGCTAGCAGAAGCAGCAATTTCTTCGGCGGTTAAGGCCCGTGCATGCAGCTGAGCACGTTCAATCGATGCCGAGAGTTGGACCGCCCGGGCCGACGGAGTCCCATGCCGCATTCCCAACAGGACAACATCACGTCCAGCCTGATACTTGATGGGGCCGCCGGCAAGATAAGATTGACCATAAGGCTGACCATCACGAAAACATGTAATGTGACCCGTCTTGTCATAAACAATGGCCATGTGCAAATGACTTGTTAACGCCTCTTCATTTTCATTCGGAACGTTCAGGTCTTTCGTCCGACGAAAGCCATCACTACCCGCCATCCATTTGCGACCTAACCGTTCCGCATAAACAATCGAATCAAAAACAACTCCATCAGGAGTTTGAATCGTTAGGGCACCACCTCCTCCTTGATCCAACGTCTTTAATCGCACCCAGACTTCCAGTGTCTTTTCTACCACGTCGACTGGAATGGGGGCTGTTTGCACATACGATGCACCATCTAAGACCAACGCGCCATCTTCCACGTAGGCATTATCCACTGCCCGACCATGCATCTCACCGACGGAATCTAGTAAGTCGCCATCGAATTCCCAACAGGCAAGCGGCGGCTCAGCCGCAGTTTCTTCTTCACCCTTCGTTTTCCGCTCAGCGAGAATCCTCTCACGGATGGGATCAACAAGAGCGCGGCTCTGTTGCTTAACTTCGTCCATCTTTTGATAGAGCATCTGCACTTCCTGCTGGACAGCCAAGCGTTGTTTTTCAGCGTGCTCTAAGAATCTCAGTGCTTGGCTCAATTCTTGGGGAAGCGGCTTGCGCCCTAATCCTGCTTCAAAAAACCTCTCGACTCTCTCAGCATCATTTTTCAATGCCGCATCACCTGCCACCCGATCACCCCAGGACCTCGCTAAATTAATGACGAAGGGATGATTCATCGTGACGAGCGCTTGTGCGGGAACATTGGTCACATTACGCCGACCCTTCGTGCTAAACGGTGGTGGCGCATCAAAAGTTTGCAAAAAACGATCCAATGAATTTCGCCGAACACCAAGATAGATACTTCGTCGAGTATCTGCACTGCCTCCCGGGTTACCAAACATCGTTTTCACTAATCGTCCTGAGACACTCGTCATGGCATCGCGGATTGCCTCTGCCTCTAAACGTCGCAAACGCATGTGGGAAAGAAAATCGTTATCGGGGTCTTTTTCAGCAGCAATCTTTGATGGATTGGATTCCAATCGAAATGCTTTCGAGGTCACCAAAAGACGAATGATCGACTTGATTGAAAAACCTTCCTCGATAAATCGCTGCGCCAAATAATCGAGAACTTCGGGGTGAGTTGGCTGAGCACCAACGTGACCAAAATTGTCTGGTGTCGAAACAATACCCCTCCCAAACACATGATGCCAAATTCGATTCACCATCACCCGTGCCAGCAAAGGCTGATCACGACTCGCTAAATCGTATGCCAATTCCAAACGACCGCTGGAGTTCGTTTCGTATGGCGTGCCATCAAAAGCGTCCAGAAAATGCCGTGGCACGTCATCCCCCAAGTGATGATGGTCACCCCGAACAAAAAGAGGTTGATCGGATCCTACCGTTTCAATAATCCCCGGTGCGCGTATCGGGAGGGGAACCCCCGCCTCCAAATCACGATATTCCGCAATGAAGGCTGCTACCGCTTCGAATTGATCAAGGGTGTTGGGAAGGATCTTATGGCGCACAAAGAATCCGAGAAATCCTGCTTGTTCATCCGTCATAGAATCATCGCGCCAGGCCTCGATGCAGGCTTGCAAAGTGCTCTGATAGAGTTGTCGTAAATCATCGACGGACTCTGGTACACCATGAACCATGGAAGCCAGGGGCGTGCCGAAATACTCCGGTGGTGACTCTCCTGGCTTAACGCAGACGACTTCGGCTACGCCAAACCAAGACCGACCATCGCTACTGATTTCTACAGGCACATCTTGGTCGGTAGCAATTTCAAGGTGCATCATATCTCCCTTGAAATAACTTGGATCGACCATGTGCCAACGCAGATCTGCAGAACTTGGGTAAAGGCTCTCGTAGAGTAGGCCTAAGGCGCGAGGGTAGTTTTCCACAACAAAACGAATGCGACCGCCACGTCCAGAATTCTTACGCGACTCGCCGTTATTAAGCTCCGGATCGACAGCCATACGTACCCAGACCTCACCAAAGTCGATCTGAACCTCCGGAGACGTTAATGACCCATTGTGCTTATTGGAAAGCAAGTGGGTATAAACACCCGCAGGATAAATATCTCGCAACACCTGCTCTCCAGAGGCGAAAATACTGAACGCTCCGGCTGGCGTGGGACGTTCTGGTAAACCGGTTCCATGACGAAACCAACGCTGATAGTCATCGCCAGTGAGATTCCAACGGTGAACAAATGAGCGGCGACGCTGCAGCTCTTTGCGTTTTTGCATCTGACGCGTCTGCTCGACCACTTCCTGCCATTTATTCTTGAACGCATCACCCTCGAAGGCACGCATTGAAAGCCATTCATAAAGGGGGCTGTGGCTACCATCGAGGCGGACGGCATCCAACACAACCTTCCAAGTGTCACTCTCTGATTCCGCACCCTCCAGAGGAAGGCTCGCCACCACTCGTCCCAATCCTTGCAACCATTCCCTAGCAATTTTGGCTTTGATCCTGGGCTTGAGAGCCTCCATTTCAGCACGATTTGTATCCCTGCGCGCCGCCGTATCGACAGTCATGGTTGCTGGTCGACAACTTCGGAGAATGCCGTACCAAGAATAAAAATCGTTTTGACTGATCGGATCGAATTTGTGGTTATGACATCGCGCACAACTAACAGTCAGTCCTAGAAACGCTTTGGAGATGACATCAATTTGGTTGTCCGTGAATATTGCTAGTTCCTCGCCTGGATCGACCGGAGAAAAACCGTGCTCCACCATACGAAAGTGACCAACCCCCAACGCCGACTCGTTGATATTCAGATCCTGATTAATCCGCGGATGAACGAGTAAGTCGCCTGCAATGTGCTCACGCACCAATTGGTCATAAGGCACGTCAGCGTTCAGACCACGAATAAGATAATTTCGGTATCGCTGCGCGTAGGGAATTCCGACATCACCTTCACTTCCATGGGACTCGCAATATCTGAACAGATCCATCCAATGACGCGCCCAGCGTTCGCCAAAATGTTCCGAAGTCAGTAAACGCGTGACGAGATTGTCATAGGCTGATTCCGATTGATCTTCTTCAAAAGCACGCATTTCTTCGAACGTCGGCGGCAGCCCCGTTAGAACAAAAGCTAACCGTCGCATCACCGTTCTACGGTCGGCTTCCAGCACCGGAGGAATGTCTTTGGCTTCCAACTTCGCCAAAAGAAAGCGATCGATGGGATGATCGGACCACATCGGGTTCTCGACAAGGGGTATCTCAGGCGACTTGATCGGCTGAAAACTCCACCACTTCTGGCGTCGCTTATGAATCGTTTCCCACGACGTCGCTTGGAGTAATTCCTCTCCCGATGGAGGATGCTCGCGCGGGTCCACAGCTCCTGTCTCAATCCAATGTTCAAAATCTTCAATCACTTGGCGTGACAGTTTGCCATCATCTTTCGGCATGCGCAAATCGTCGTTAACATGCAGGATCGCTTGTAACAAAAGACTCCCCTGGGGATCCGCAGGAACAATAGCGGGGCCGGACGTTCCTCCCTCGAGCATTCCTTGTCGGTGATCCAAGGCCAGCTCCCCAGCGGCAGACTGGGTGCTGTTGTGACAGGAATAACAGCGTTCCACTAAAACAGGTCGAATTCGTTTTTCAAAGAACTCAACGTCGTCCGCCGATTCCACGGCAATCAACACGTCATCCAAAAACAGATTGCCGCTAAACAGACCACCAAATACAAGAATTCCTAACATTCCAAACAGATGACGACAGAGCATAAATTTCACCCAAATGCTTGTGTTGGTTTGTCAGAAAAAAATCGCTGCGCATCGAAGTCTGTATTCACCAGACAATCGCTGCTAGCCGAAATTTACACTTTCAGTCTCGACAATCGGTCCAGCATTCGAGCAGTACACCAGGCGGTCCTGGCCTAGCATTCGCCAGACATAGGACAAACCTGCAGCAGAGCTATTATGACTTATTTTGAGTGGCCATAATATGGTATCTCCTGTCACTAGAAATTACCTCCACCAATTTCCCGCCACCACGCCAAGAAGATCCCAACCTCGTCTCGAACAGTCATCTACCTTCTGACTGAGGAAACCGGATTGCCGGATCTAAAGCCAGACAATCTACTCACTGCCACGTCACGATGGCTCCTCTCGAGCTTCCAACCGGACACCATCATCAAGCTTACCACATGCTCTACGGCCGATTACTCAACGGCCAACCCGCCTGTAGAGCGGCCTTGAACGGGTATACAACTAGACTTGTTGTAAGCGGATGGTACCGAAAAAACATGACGTACGGTTAAACGTCATTCTCTGTGTAGCTGTCGTGATTGCGCTGTAGCCAGACACAGCACGCTAACCAACGAGTCCCTATACTGCACGACAACAACTCCGCTGGTAAAAGAGAGGTTGGTTTTCGAAGTCCGTGTCCAGTAATTCGTGAGGCAGATTTTTTTGAGACTCGCGACAAACAACAACGTGCGCAAGAGAAATTCGGCTTGCATCTCATTCTGCAGCTAAGTCATCAGAATTTAGATGGCCTTTCTCACTATCAAGCCGATTGGACGGAACCAAGGCTAATAGCGTTTGCCCTGATTTTGGTTTTATCGTTCCTTCCACCGTACAAATCATCAACCTGGAAGCTTCGTCCATAACAAACAACAAATCCGCCTCATTGCCGTGCTGTTCTTTAAATTGTGCAAACGTGAATTCTTCCGTAAGCTTTGTTTTTTTGACCACAGAACCTGCGTTCCAAAGCTGCCGCAACTCAGCATGATTTAACGATTCCTCGAACACCAGACGACCACGCAGGTGATCCGAGATTGACTCACGACGCCCACCTCCTCGGTCCCAGGGGGGCAACTGATAAACGTTTGCACTGCCGAACAAATGCAGAAACTCACGCACCGCCAAGGCATTTACTTCATCGTTGGGAGTCGCTGCAATTAAACGTCCGATACCGGTAAAATCGAGTTCCTCGTGCGCATGCTCCGAAAGAATGCTACAGCATTCGGCGTTCAACCC
>JAKVBZ010000154.1 GCA_022448645.1 Pirellulaceae bacterium | reverse complement strand
CCTTACCGTGAGTCCCTATTTGGGAGACGATAGCATAGAGCCGTTTGTCTCGAAAGCCACGGAAGCGGGTACCGGAATTTTCGTGCTGGTGAAGACTTCCAATCCTGGCGCAGGAATGTTTCAAGACCTGACCGTGGATAGACGCCCTCTTTATCGCCATGTGGGCGACCACGTAGCCAGGCTGGCTGAACAAACCATGGATGAATCAGGCTACGGTGCTGTGGGGGCGGTTGTCGGTGCCACCTATCCGGAACAACTGGCCGAATTGCGTTCCACGATGGCCCGCGCTTGGTTTTTGGTTCCAGGATTCGGGAATCAAGGTGGTGTTGCAGCGGACGTGGCGGTCGCTTTCGATGAAAATGGATTAGGAGCGATCATCAATAGCTCGCGCGCGATTATCTTTGCACACGCCCGAGAGGAATATCGGGAGGAATACGGAGCAAAACGTTGGCAGGCAGCCGTCGAAGCGGCGACGTGTGACGCCATCGACGCACTGAGAAGCGTGATTTAACCACTCCTGCTATTCTCTGGAAATAATGCCGTCTCGCTCCAGTGGATGTATGCCTCGCGTCGTGAGTGCTGGAGCCTCAGCATTGGGTAGCATCTTCCCCCGGTTGGCAAGCTCGAAAGGATCGACGGCGCGACGAAGCATTTGCATAAACTCGAGGTCCTCTTCACCATACATGTCGACGAGGTAATCTCGCTTTTCCAGGCCAACACCGTGTTCGCCAGTAATGGAACCGCCCAGTCGAATGCAGAGTCGTAGAATTTTTCCCGCCAACTCTTCGGCTCGATCCAAAGCACCTTCCTCACGGCCGTCGTAGAGGATGAGTGGGTGTAAATTTCCGTCTCCCGCATGGAACACATTCGCCACACGAATGTCGAACTCTTGGCTCAAACGATCAATCTCGGCCAAGGCTTCCCCCAACTTTGAACGAGGAACGACTCCGTCTTGGACGATGAAATCAGGGCTGAGTCGTCCGACCGCGGAGAATGCCGATTTGCGACCTGTCCAAATCTTTTTACGGTCTTCATCAGTTTCTGCAACGATCGTCAGATACGCGCCACTTTCTTGAATCACTTCGTGCAGACGTGGTTTTTCGGCAGCCACTTCATCGGCCGTGCCTTCTAATTCTACGATCAGCACGGCACTCGCGTCCGCTGGATACCCAGCCTTGACGGCAGCATCTGCGGCATCCATCGAAAGCCGATCCATAATCTCCATCGCACCCGGCAACAAACCGGACGCCACCACCAAGGCCACCGCATTTCCTGCCTGCTCTAAAGAACGGTAGGCGGCCTGCAGGGTGTAATAGGTCTCGGGCTTAGGAAGCAGTCGTACCGTGATTTCCAGCGCTACACCAAACAAACCTTCGCTGCCGACAAACATACCGGTAAGGTCAGGGCCGACCATTTCCAAACTTTGGCCTCCCAAATTGCAGACCTCACCGTCTGGCAGCACGACTTTTAAACCTAAGACATGATTTGCTGTCATCCCGTACTTCAGGCAATGAGCACCTCCCGAGTTAAACGCGATGTTGCCTCCCAGCGTACAAACTGGCCCGCTGGAAGGGTCGGGGGCGTAGTACAGCGAATCTGCGGCCGCATGTTTTGAGACGGCATGATTGATGACACCTGGCTCGACCACGGCAAATCTTTGTTGCGGGTCATACTTTAGGACTCGGTTCATTCGGTTAAGACCAATGACCAATCCTCCCGCAATGGGCACTGAACCGCCACTAAGACTCGTTCCACTGCCACGTGCCATGAACGGCACATGATGTCGGTGGCATACACGTACCGTTTCAATGATCTCTTGTTGGCTGTCGGGCAGGACAACTCCTGCTGGCCGAGCTCGAAATGCCGTCAATCCGTCGGATTCATACGGAGCGATTTGGGCACGCTGGAACAGAAAACGATCCGGCGGATAGATCCGTTGTAGCTCAGCCTGAAATTCTGTGCCGGTGGAAGCGTCGGTCATTGGTTCTTTTGAGACTCGATCCATTCTCTTACTTTGACTCGTAATTGCTCACTATTCCAGCCGCGTTCCTCTGCTCTTTTGAGCATTTCTCGCTGTTCGTTATAAGGCAGACGAGCTACAGCAGCGTGCGCGGACCAGGAAAGACTAGGACGACGATTCTCTCGAGGAACACGCCTCGAAATTGACTCATAACGTTGTAGCATTTCTGACGATACGTGCCCTTGGCAAGCTTGGGAAAAGGCTTCTCCGAATCGAGCGTCGCCCGCATTCAACAAATCCCCGATCCACCAAGGACTTGCCCGCTGACACCAAATGGCGGCCAATAACGGTTCCGACCACTCTTCCAGCGGCGGTTTACCACGGATCATGGCGGCAGTCGGCAGGAAATCAAACTTGCCAATCGTGATCTTGGGGGATGGTTCAGCCACCACTACATTCCTTCTCAAAACGAGATGACAACTCCGGAAGACCACGGTACCGTCGAGAGGTCCATATTTGAGTCACCACGCCGGGGCCGACGCGTGATGCGTTTGTTATCAACCAGTATTAAACTACCAGGCGGTCATCCCTGACAAGAACAATTCGGTCAGTTCCTTTTCCTCAGCAGGTATGGGAGACAGTTTTGTAACGCGATGTTGAGGCAGCGTCCCTTGAACTAAGGCTGGCACATCGTTCTCTGTGTATCCCACAGCGGCCAAACCGTTGGGTACATCGACTTGTCGCATGATGTGACAGACTCGCTGGGCCAAAATGTCAGCCGCTTGATCTGGCGAAGCACCTGAAATATCGGCTCCCAGTGCAGCCGCAGCCTGCAGATGTCGATCCGGATTCGCCGAGGCCGTAAAACGAACGACAGAGGGCGTATTGAGAATCACAGAGATACCGTGCGGGATGAGCGGATGGTCAACGTCATAACCAGGATGCTGGTACTCCCGAACCATACTCGCTACCGGATAGGACATGCCATGAGGAAGGTGGACTCCCGCGTTGCCAAAACCAACACCTGCCATCGCGGCTGCTAACATCATTTCACCGCGTGCTTCGTCATCGCTTGGATCGGAATACGCCCGCGGCAAGAATTCAGCCACAATTTCCAATGCTCTCAAGGACCAAATGTCGCTTAAGGGGTTCGCGCCTTGATAAGCTGGCCGTTCTAACGGCCTGGCAGGCATTGGGCGCTGGTCGAATGGTAGAGCTGTGAAAGACTCTAACGCGTGACTGAGCACGTCCAGTCCCGTGGCGGCTGCGACCGAGGCAGGCATTGTGCGGGTATTGTTGGGGTCGACTAGGCCCAACGTGGGTTTCATGTATCGGTGTGCGATGCCGGTCTTGGAATGAATTTCCGCAAAATCAAAGATCGCGACACCTGTCGTCTCACTACCCGTACCAGCCGTTGTTGGCACCGCGATCAGCGGCTTCAAGGGACCGGGAACCGGTTTTCCTTGACCCAGAGGAGCGTTGACGTACTCCATGAAATCAGCCGGGTATGTGGCGTACAGATTGGCCGCCTTGGCCGTGTCGATCGTACTTCCTCCGCCGACCGCAACAAAAGAATCGAAACCTCCGTCCGCAGCAACCTTGGCGGCGTCCTGAAAGCTCTTGTCAGTCGGTTCTACCCGTACTGCATCCCAAACCTCATAGTCCACGTTTGCCTGATCTAGTGATTCGCAAACGCTTTCACCAGGCAGCAAATCGCGCAATGCTGGATCCATGACCACCAGCGTACGACTCACCGACATGTCTTGTAGATCCATGCCGATTTCACGTGTGATTCCCGGGCCAAACCGAATGTTCGACGCCGACATTTGAAAGGCAGTGTCGCGTTGCACGTGATTCCTCGTTGAATGGGCTTAGATTTGTGAATCTCGAAGTGCGAAACCTTCGTTCAATAAAGCTTCTCTCGTCGATGCAAAGTGATCACGAACGGCACGCATCGCGGAGCCATAAAAAATCAAACCAGCCCCTGCGGCGACAAATTGTCGCACATCGTCAAGAGAAAACGCCAACGCTGCCCAGCTTTTACCGGTATTCTTGGCCGCCTTCGAAATCGTGTCGATGGCCATCTGCATTTTGGGGTGGCTATAGCCGGCTTCTGGAATTCCCGACAAGATTGAAAAATCGCCTGGACCCAACATCAGGAAATCGACGCCGTCGACGGCAGCAATGGCTTCTGCCTGATCCACCGCCGAAGGATGTTCGACCTGAACAATGATGAAGGTTTCCTTATTTGCCTGCTGGATATACTCAGCTTTCGGAATCGACATGTAAGGCATATCCGGATTACTGCCATCATAGCCGCGGACGCCCAGTGGAGCGAACTTGGACCATTTAACGACCTCAGCAGCCTCTTCCGGATCATCACAACGTGGATACATGATCCCGGTGGCTCCCATCTCTAACATCCGCCCCAGTCGCATGAACTCACCCTTGCCTGGCCGGGCAATTACGTCGGTATCTCCAGCTCGAGCGCCGCAAATCAGGTGGGCCGCGGATTCGACGGAAAATCCATGATGTTCCAGATCCAACCAGATGCCGTCCACTCCGGTGAGACCGGCCAACTCGAACAGAGTGAAATCCGACATGCTGATCGCCACACACCAGGCCGGTTGTTTTTGCTCGAGTTTCGCTATGACATGACTTTTGCGCATTCAATGTCCCCTGTGGTACTTTGTTGTTTTGTGGGCACACCCCATTGTAGAGGATGCCGCTATCTACGAGCAGGTAGTGACGCCAATCGGCTGCGGAATGGAAACCCCATCGTTAGTTTCTACGGGTTTAATCACTACGAAATCTTGGGATTGTAGGACTGGTCTCGCTGCCCGTCTCGGTCCGACAACGCACATCCTTATGGGCTTGGAGACACATCGCACCAAGTTTTCGACCATGCCAAACCTGCGTTCCGAGGTTCCGTTTAACAATGTCGTTTTGATACCACTTGTCGTCACAACGAGTACGCAAGCATGTTCGACGTCACAAACGCAAGCAAGTTAAGAACGCGTTTTGTAAAGGGATCCTACGAGTTTTAGGCCCGAATACTGGGTATTGGCACGCCTTATGCATCATTCCACCTGTAGCGTTCTATGAACACCAGCAAGTGCCAAAGAACCATGCTGGTCTATTCCGTCGGTCCGTGCAAGGAGAGAACATCATGAAACGTTGCAAGATTTCACTCGGCATTTTGGTATGTTTCGCTATTCTCATCGGAAAAACCACGGGGCACGAATATCCTATTCCCTCCAGCTACCACCATCACCCACGCGAATGGCGTGGTGGTTTCCGTGGCAGACCACACTACGATTGCGTTACACCGACATACGGTACTCCTGATCCGTACGCTATAAGCCATCGTCCTGTCCCTTACCAACACATTGGAGGTGGACGGCGATATGGCGGAGATTGCGGTGGCTGCCGACGTCCAGCCTTATTTCCCCGCGTGCGTCGCCTGATGCGGATATTGCTACCGCCGTACGACGGCCGGTATTGAGTGGAGAACAAGGGGGTGGGGGATAACCAATTCAATACTATCCTCAAGATTACGTACTTGCCGCAATCTCGAAGTTTCCCCGACGGGAAGTTACCGCAAAGTAGAAGTACGTCAGGATGAAGACGACACAGAATGGCCACCAATACCAGAATCTCGTCGGAAGCTGAAACATTTCGGCCAATGTGCACACCACCATCGTCGGCGTGAGCGCCACAGCCGCAAGCCGCATGAGCCCCATAAAGCGTATGGTTCCAGATTTGATTACGAAAGACGCCACGATGGCCAATGCGAATACTTGAACGAAACGATAAACCCAGTTGCCGGCGACACAGAACGCGAACATCACCGCTTCCAGTCCTCCCGTTAGCGAACCGATCCAACCCTGTATGACCGCCGCGTCCAACTCAAAATCGTCGACGTCCACAAGGCTCAATGTTCTCACTCGACCTGAATCGTCTTCAGTCATGAATTCTGTACGCGTCACAAGAACGCGAGTGTCGATTTGGTCGAGGGATGTAAACTGTCCAGTCGTATCAATAACAATTAACGGTTGCTGTGTACCTGGATCAAAGATCGTATGCGGTTGTTCGACGTCTGCGCTCAGAACTCCCTGTTGCAATGCCAGATCTGGAATTTGTTGAATGATTTTCGGGGCGTCTTCTGCAATAAACTTATTGAAGGCCAGGTGCATCGTCACCATCAGTGGCAGCCACACGAACAGCACCACCATCGCCAAATAGCAAGCACCAACCCCTTTCCAGTGGTGCGCGACATCGTAGTACAGTTGCCGGGAAAAGAACGAGAGCACCAAAGCTTGGAACACGTTGTATGACGAATGTCTTTGATCACCAGAATCGGTGTTGCCATCGTCACAGGCAGCGGCGTTTCCCGCGACCTCGAAATCGTCGTCTCGTGGGCTAGTGACTCGCGGGTGTTCGTGCATTGCATCCTCAAAGACCTGTCCGTATAGCTGTTCCTACCTTTGTAAACATACTTCATTGGGTGGCCGGCATGGCCTCCATGGCATTTAGGAGGTCCTATATGCGGTAGATTTTCCGTAATCCTCCTATCCCTCGCGCCATGTCATTGGACAAAGGGGCTGGTCATCGCTTCTAATAGGTGGTTGGCTTGTCCTGTTTCGCAGCCGATCTCAACTCGTTAGCCAAGTGACATCATGACATCCAACCACAACGCACTGCCGATCTTGCAAGAACCTCACCTGGGGGGCGGTGCATTGGAATTACTACAAGGGCAGTCCGCACAGCAAAACAAGATCCGGCCCTTGCCGATGACGATGGAAGAAGCTCGTCAACGAGGCTGGGACGAACTGGACGTTGTGTTTATTACGGGCGATGCCTACATCGACCACCCCAGTTTTGCGACAGCCATCCTCGGCAGAGTGTTGGAAGCGGCCGGATTTCGAGTTGGTATTGTCAGCCAACCGAACTGGCAGTGTGTCGACGACTGGCGCCGCTTCGGACGCCCGCGACTCTTCTTTGCGATTAGCGCCGGCAATATGGATTCGATGATTAACCATTACACCGCGAATCGCAAAGTCCGTAACAACGACGCCTATTCGCCCGGAGGCCGCATCGGATTACGTCCCGATCGCGCTACCTTGGCCTACTGTCAGCGGGCCCGGGAAGCATACCACGGAGTCCCGGTCATTGCCGGCGGTGTGGAGGCGTCATTG
>JAKVBZ010000153.1 GCA_022448645.1 Pirellulaceae bacterium | reverse complement strand
CTGAGGACGCATGGCCGGAGCCGGGACCGGCGGCCGCCACCGTGCGGAACCTCTTGTCCCGCCCGCCTTCCGCGGAGGAAGCCGCCGAAGAAGGCCAGGGCGACAAAAAAGAAGACGGGACGCCGCCCTCCCTCTACTACGACATCGAGGAAACCGGCGGCCGCTCGTTCCTCTTGACCTTTGACCTGCTCACAAGCCGCGTCCCCGACCACGGCGGCGGCAGCATCGAGGTGCGCTTGGGCGAACAGGACGGCACGTCCTCGCTCCGCCTGCAAATAATTGGCCTCAAGGATCCGGTCGGCGGCCATGCGTATTCGCAAATCCTACTGACCAACAAGCAAGAGGCGATGGAAGAAGAGCCAGATTATGTCCGAGAATACATGGCCGTCGAAATCGTGCCGGACACGCTCTACCAATACCGCGTGCATTACGACTCCAGCGGCTACGTCCGGGTGGCCATCCATGGCGAAGGCGGCGAAAAACTGTGGGACACCGGCAGGGTGCTGACCTATGGCGAACTGGCGTTCGACCGCTTGTCCTTCGCGGCACATGGCCCTCGAAATCGTGCCGGAGACGCTCTACGAATACCGGGCGTCAAAGTCGAATGGGAGCGGGAAAACGAGGCGATCATGCTGCGCGGAATGCGCAGCTCAGCAGAGGAAATTCAGGGACGCTTGACCGGCTTCGATTTGAATATATACGAGAGATGACCAAGGCGACGCCTTCATGTCGGATACGTAACATGGCAAAGCGCGCCGCCTTGCTGGACGGCGAGAACTCACGAATCTATTCTATCGGATTCACCGAACGTGCATCTCAAGCGGAGATGAACCGATAGTGGCCACTCTTCGAATCAGAAACTATACATGAAAATCACAATTGTCGACTGGATTCTTGTCGTCCTGATGACGGGAGGCTTATTAGGGCTGGGCTTCTGGACGCGTGCCTTCGTGAAAGGAGTGGCGGACTTTACAGTCGGCGGACGACAGTTGGGTATGTGGCTGGGGCTTGGTGCGTCTTCAGCCGACGGAATCGCCGTGGCGAGTATCGTGGCGGTCTGTCAGCAGGCTTATCTTTATGGCTTTTCTTATGCATGGCTGAGACTCTTGGGTCCTCTGGTAGTCGTTCCGCTAGTCGGAATCTATGGGTTCGGCATCAAACGTTACAGAGCGACAAAAGTCCAAACACTTCCGCAATACTATGAGATGCGATACTCGAAGGGAGTAAGAACCCTGGCAGGTTTTGTCATCGTTATCGGCGGCGTGTTGAACATGGCGGTCTTTCCCATCATCATGGCAAAATTCCTGACGGCATTTTTGGGACTGCCGGCCACTCTTTCCATCGCCGGAATGGCTGTGCCTGTCACTTACTTGCTGATGGCCATTGTGCTCGGGCTGGCGCTCGTTTTTCTTATTATGGGCGGTTTCGTAACAGTTGTTGCGACAAACTATGTGCAGTCGATCATCTTGGCCATTTCGGTATTCGCGATTACTTTCTTGTGTTTTGTGGAGCTTGGCGGTGACACCGTTTCGGAGATTGTGACCAAAGTGCACGACGCCGTGCTCTTACATCGCGGCGAAGGGGCATTCAAGCTCTTTTCCAAGGGGGGGTACGGCGTCGTGTGGGTGCTGTTTTTTGTGCTTCACCGCATCTATAGCACCCTTTCTTTTCCGCCCGCGTTGGTAATGACATCTGGTGCGAAGAATACCGAAGTGGCAAGGAAGATGTTCCTTATAAAAAACATCTACAATGAGTCGCGGCTTATAACGATGTCGCTCTGGGGTATTGTGATCCTCACGGCATGGGGCGTCGCGGTACCTGAAGGAACCACAGCTGCCGACTATGAACAGGCCATCGTGCCGCTCTTCCTGCACAAAATTGTGCCGCCTGTATTGATAGGATTCATTCTGGCAGGACTGATTTTTGCCGAAATCAGCACGACGAGCACTTATCTGTTGAGCTGGTGTACGATCATCATCAATGATGTGGTCTGCCCGCTCAAAAAGAAGGCCTTTACCCAAAAACAGCATATCCTCGCTTTGCGAGTTTCGTATTTTGCGGTTGCTGCCTTTCTGTTTGCTTGGGGCATCTATTATCAATTTACAGAATCCGTGTTTGCTTACATGATGTTGACCGGATCGATCTTCGGAGGCGCGGGGATCATCACGTACTGGGGACTGTATTGGAAGAGAACAACAACGCTGGCAGCCTATTTGGCACTGATCATTTGCATGGTGATTCCACTGGCTGATCTATTGCTCAAACAGCAGTGGCAGAACATCGCGTTTCTGGCGAACTGGCGAGATGAATATCCATTCAAATCCGAAGAGTCAGGTTTGCTGGCTATCGCACTTTCGATGGTGGTCATCGTGGTTGTTTCATTGTGTTCCAGGAAGCCAACACGGTTCGTTGACTACGGACAAAAGTTAAAAGACATGGAATAATCCTAGAAAGGCAGCAACGAACATGAGTAGCTGGGCCATCGCCAGTCTTGTTCTCCTGGGAATCTGCGTCCTGGCCGATCTCGCTTTCTCAATCGGCTGCGGCGTCGGCGGATTTGTCGACCTCAAATACCTCGTCAAGGCGTTGAGAACTGCCGAGGTGGATGAAACGGATGACGGCAGAGTCGTCGACTGACGAGTGACAAAGTAAAGGGGTAGATGAATGAAACTTTCCAAGGAATCTGTGATAAAAAACCAACAGTTTGAGAACGAGACCCTTTCGCTAGCATTTGCGGAACTGGTGTCGATGCTCGATCGCAGCGCAGGAATCAGCGTTTGCGATAAGACTGGAATGGATGTTGTTTTTGATCTATCTGACTCCAACGCTTACTCGGTCGTGGTTGACGGTAACTCGCTGATCTTCAAAGGTCCGAGTGAAATTGAAATCCTCTATGCAGTTTACACCTTCGCAGAAGAGGTCTTGGGATTCTGTTTCTTCGAGCCTGGCCATGACCGATTCAACGCGAAGGTGTCGATAGACCTCGATGACGGGACAGTTATTTCACCTCGTCAACCTTTGCTGAAGAACCGCGGTTTCATCCAAGAGTTCCCCTTCATCAACAGAAACTATGAGCTGGCTGATTGGATGGCTAAGAATCGCCTGAACTATCTGCTGACCTGGATGAAATACTATGATGAGTTTCCCGAGGAAGCGAAACACTACTATCGTGTCCGCGGTATAACGATCGAAAGCGGGCATCACAATTTCAATTATTGGTTGCCGACAGACGAATTCTACGATGAGCACCCGGAGTACTTTGCGATTGTTGATGGCAAACGAGTCGAGCCGAAATGGCTGGGGGACGGCACAATGCTATCGCTTCAGTTGTGCACCACGCATCCGGAAGTGCGCGCCATAATCGCGGAGCGGATGATTAGATACTGCAAAGAACACCCCGAGTTAAAGCTTATTTCTCTTATTCCCACCGATGGCTTTGGGTGGTGCGAGTGTGAGCGTTGCAGAAGCTTTTATGATCAATCGAAAAAAGGGGATCGGCATACTATTTCTAAGCATGTTTACGAAGCCCAGGAGTTGTATCACGATCTTATCAAAGATATTTGGAGCCGGATTAAGGATGAGTTACCCGAAGTGGTTTTGACACTTGGAGCCTATATAAATTATGCCAAACCGGCCAAGAGTTTTACGCTCGATCGCCGCATGGGAGTACATTTCGCTTTGTACTGGCGATGCATCAACCATCAGGTCTCAGACGATACATGCCCCATAAACTCAGCTTATGCTAAAGACCTCAAGGCATGGACGGCGGCTCGAAAAGGAGGAGAAATCAACATCTACGAGTACTACATGGGCGTCAATTTCTACATCTCTCTTCCTATGGTCCATCACGAAGCATGTTTCGACGAAATTAGGTTCTTTAACGAAAACAACATCGACGGCCTGACAACACAGTTTCATCTCGTACATTGGACAGCATATGGGCTCAACTATTACCTGATGGGCAAGGCCATGTATGGTGAGGAGAAGCAGGAAGCGGTCGATGGAGCGTTCCGCGCTATCTTCGAGAAAGATGCGGAAGAGGCAAAGCAGTTCTACCGCGAAGTGAAGGACCTTGTTTTAAGCGCCGGTCCTTGCCATATCCCGTATCCGAGATCTATATTACGCCGAACTGAGCTCTCAAGATATAAATCCCTTTTCGACAAGGCCAAGGCATTGGCCGCAAAGGCCCCTCAAGATAGATTGCGCCAAAGGATGGTTGTCTGGACTGAGTACATCCTGCGGTTCAAGGGACTCTACGATCGTTATGCGGCCGGCAAAGAAAACATCACTGAGGATATCAACCAGTTCCTGGACTGGGCACGTGACCACAAAAAAGAAGGGGTTTTTCTGATGAGAACCGTCGAGTTGTTCTGCGCCGGATGGCTTGAAAGAATTGAACAAGGAAAACCTTGGTATCATTTCCAATTTGATTGGGAAGACGAGTACATCAAAGAGCACGACACGCTGCTTACGGAGATGAAGTAACGAGCGGGTTCCGTGCGGATGGTTTCATGAAATCCGTGAATGTCAAGGCTTCTATGGGAGTTGTTGACGACAATTCGCAACGAACCCTTTGAGTCTTGATGATAGGAAATTTGACACCCTACGTTTTGTACCGTTGGCGCGCGAGAGCGGCTGTCAGTTCAGTTTTGCCGCGTGTGAGTTTAGGCAAGCCGGCGATTCAAAACGCCTATCAGTTTCTGGAAGTCGACAAGGTACTCGACGAGGTTCCCCGCTGTATTCCTACGAAACCTCGTTTAAACTGGTGATGCCTCCAAGGGCGAAGATTGATTGAAGGGCAGACACGATGACCGAATACCTCCATCGCATGACTCTCTTGGCCTCCGTGCTGCTGGGCTGTTTGGTCGATATCGGACAGGGTGCGGAACCCGGACCAGCGGATCCTCCCAAGTTCGAAACCCAACAACAGCACGATGCCCGGATGCGTTGGTGGCGCGAGGCCCGCTTTGGCATGTTCATCCACTGGGGCATCTACTCCGTGCCCGCCGGCGTGCTGGATGGCGAGATCGTCGATGCGAACCATGGCGCCGAGTGGATCCAGTGCGACGCCCTGTTGACTCCCGATCAATACCAGCCATACGCCCAGCAGTTCAACCCGGTGCAGTTCGACGCGGACCAGTGGGTCCGCATCGCCAAAGACGCCGGCATGAAGTACATGGTCATCACGTCCAAGCATCACGACGGATTCAGCATGTATGGCACGCAGGCCAGTCGATACAACATCGTCGACGCGACACCCTACAAGAAGGACCCGCTGCTGGCCCTTTCCCAGGCCTGCAAACGGCACGGTATCACGTTTGGCGTTTACTATTCGCAGTTGGACTGGCACCACCCGGCACAGGTGAACAACAAATCGGAACGGGAACGGCTGGCATATCGTTATCGCGACATCCGGCCAGGCAGGAAGCAGGAATACATCGAAGACATGAAACTGCAGCTGCGCGAGCTGATCACGGACTACGACGTGCAGGTTATATTCTTTGACGGCGAATGGGTCCGCTGGTGGACCCAGGAAGACGGCCGCGACCTGGAGGCGTTCTGCCGAAGTCTGAATCCGAACATGGTGATCAACAACCGCGTGGGAAAACGGAAGCGGGAGGACGGTGACTACGGCACACCCGAACAGCGGATCCCCGACACCGGCCCCGGCTACGACTGGGAAACCTGCATGACCATGAACGGCACGTGGGGGTACAAGTCGTACGACCACGATTGGAAGTCGACCGAAGACCTGATCCGCAAGCTGGTCGACATTGCCAGCAAGGGTGGTAATTTTCTCTTGAACGTCGGCCCGACGGCAGGGGGCATCATTCCCCAGCCCAGCGTCGACCGGCTGGCGGCCATGGGCGACTGGTTGGAAGTGAACGGTGATTCGATCTACGCCACAACGGCCAGCCCCTTCGAGAAACCCGACTGGGGCCGGTATACGAAAAAGCCCGGCAAGTTGTTCGCCCACGTCTTTGACTGGCCTGAGGACAAGCGATTGTCCGTTCCCGTGCCGGGCGACCGCGTGGACCGCGTGTACCTGTTGTCCAAGGTCGATCACCTGCCGCTGTCGATTGTCAAGTCCCCGGATCGGATCGTTGTGACGCTGCCGGCCACTCCACCCGATCTGATCGACTCGGTAGTGGTCATCCAGTGGACGGAGTGACAAGCTGGTGGGCGTTGATCAGTTTTCCCAGCGTGGCGACGAAACTTTCAGGTGCTGAGTGCCTCGCGTTTACCGCACGAAGCGAGAACGCTTCATTGTTACCAGTAGCGACATACCTGCACAAAGCAACAAGGCCGACGTCGGTTCAGGAACGGCCGACGCCGAGAGGGGGAAGGCCATGCCGAAGTCAGCCAGGAGGAGACCCAAATCCAAGCTGTCTACAGGAGGCGTGCCGTTGAGCTCACCCATATCCGGAGTCGTCACCTGGCCAAAGTTCCCCAGCAAAATACCGAGATCCAGGCTATCGACCATCCCGTTCTGGTTGAGGTCGGTGGGAGGGAAGCCACCGGTCAGCAGCAAGCTCATGCTGTCGGGACTGAGTGCAAGTGAAAGCCCGCCGATTCCTGTACCGGTGAGTGCAGGCAAACCGCTGGGCAACTGAATAACACTGGTGGAACTAACCAAGGTTATATCGCCCGTATGTGTTGCTCCATCGAGAAAGTCGACGTTGATCGTGCCGTCGAGGCTGGCCGTATTGCTTACGTTGAACTGGCTGGCACTGTTGGGCGTGATGGCAAAGCCGAGTGTACCGTTACTGGTCAAGTTGCCGCCAACCGAAGTGGAACTTGCGGTTGCCAGGGTGGCGTTGTTTGTGATGGTGCCCGTGCCCAGGACGATATTGTTGATGTTAACCGCGCCGGTAAAGGTTGCGCCACCAGGATCGTCGTTAATCGTAAGATCGTTGCTACCGAGATCCAACTCGTTGCTGAAAAACAGCTGCGTGTCGTCGCTAACGGTAATGGTCGCATCGGCGGTAAGGTTCACTTCCGCCTGGAACTGGTGCGACCCGGCAAGGACGTCAATGGACGGATCTCCAAAGGCATCGCTGGGATCGAGGGGATCGTCTGGGTCGAACTCCAGGTTTACACTACCAAATCCGGAGATAGCATAGCTGTTGGTGTCGTTGTCGAAGTCAACACGATTCAGGCTGACCGCGGCGTGGTTTGACACGGTGGTCGGTCCGGAAATGTCAGCTCCAAAGATGGCGGTGTGGTTC
>JAKVBZ010000152.1 GCA_022448645.1 Pirellulaceae bacterium | reverse complement strand
TCTGCACCGAACTGCTGCGGCGAAATGTCGTCACCGTCCAACACCAAGTTGCCACCGGTTTGATTTGCTAAAGCTGCCAACATGACGTTGTCGCGAGCTGGGCCGATGGCGAAGCTGTTAAAGGAGATCCTTTGGTCTACCAACTGGTTCACGTGACCTCGCAATTCTTCTCCTTGTACAAAGTTGACTTTGCTCTGTCCGTCTCCGATGTACATTACCGAACGGTTGCGATCAGCTTTTGTCGCGTCGCCGGTAGAAAAACTGTTTCCAGCCGATTTTAAAAGTGCGCCCAGATCCGTTGAGCCCAGTGGAACTCGCTTTTCCAGCAAATCGATCGCCTGTTCGATGGCGTCTCCCTGTGGAGCTACGAATTCAGTGGTCATGGGAACGGGTTCTAAGTCAATCGCAAAGAGTCGTACACGATCGTTGTCAGTGAGTCCTGTGAGCATTCCGGCCAACGCTTCGAAGGCATCGTCACGAAATTGCCCTGTTTGACTCGCTGAAGTGTCAAAATAAATAACGATGTCTTCACCCTTGGAGGCGGGCAATATCTCTCCTTGTGGGATACTGATGGCCAGCGCGAAAAAATCTTCATAAGTGACCAATCGTGTAGTCTCTACACTTGGTTTTGCCTTGGGGGCTGCTGAGCTTGACACAGCTGACAGCAATAGACCGACGGCGCAAACGACTGCAGCCGTTTTGATGAGAATGGGCCTCAACATCGTAGAACTCCAATACAGAAAGAAGAGCCAAAGCGCTACCCCAAAACCCGACAGGGCCCGGAGGGCGACCTGACTGTGAAAGAAGTCTGTTCCGATTACTCCTATTGTATTTCGTAAAATCACAAAACGCCAATAAGAAATACAGCTTTTTAAGGCTTAAGTTGTCCAGCAGGCCATAGTTAAAGAAGGTAAGGAGAGGTGATTTCCTAGTCGACGCCCCCCAGGATGTTGGGGTTGTAAGGATCGTAAGGTAGCAGAACTGAGTGTTGTGGAGCATGTACGAATTCGCACTTGTCATCAGCCCCTTAAAAGTAGTGTGCTGCCTTGGCAAGAGTCCAATCGTGACGATTGAATGAGGTAGTTGTTTAAATGGTGTTGTCTCGTCTCTGACGCGATGCCATAAATTTTGGGAGAATTGGGCTCGTTTGGCGAACCCGCCAGAAGTTAGATAGTCAATTACGCCGAAACGTAGCCAAAAGCTTCCAATCCCATCGCTGCGTACTCGTTTTTGCGATGGCAGATGACACTGGAATTCGGGAGTCGACACTGCAAGCTGGACAGTTTCATTGTCAACCTAACCTAGCTTCACAGCTGTTCGCTTAGAAAAGTCCAGGGATGTCCTGGTGATTAGCTCCCACTCGTAATTATTGTCCCTTTCGGAACGCCTTCCATGAGCTCCTGGATAGCCAGGTCTGGTCTGCTTGCCGATTCTGCGTTGCTGACGCAGTTATGGGAGCTTGTCTACTCCTGCTGCACGATCTTTAGTCCTCATGGCTGGATATCGGTGTTTGTGGTGGGGGCGGTCTTTACGACATTGTTTTTTCGCCGTGGCGCGCCCGTCGATCTATTGTTCCTGGCTGGCTTGATGCTCGTGACCGTCACGGGAGTGATTACTCCAGAAGAGGCGGTGGCAGGATTTGCCAATACGGCTGTGTTGATGATTGGGGCCTTGTTGGTTGTTTCGGCTGCATTAAGGCAAACGGGAGTTTTGGATTGGGTGGGACAGCTTTGGTTGGGGCGCGTGCAATCGGAGCGAGGAGCCATGTGTTCGTTGGCACTGGGCTTGGTAGCGACCTCGGCCTGGTTGCTGAATACAGCATTAGTTGCCATGGCCATGCCCGTCGTACTGGATTGGTGCCGTAAACGCAGTATTTCCCCTTCGAGACTTCTCATCCCCGTCAGTTATTTTGCGATACTCGGTGGAGTTTGCACCATGATCGGCACCAGCACTACGTTAGTGGTGCGAGGTGAGATGCAACGAGTTTACGAAGCCGGTCCAATGTGGCCCTCCACGAGTCCAACCGATCAGGTGGGAGAGGAAGGCGGTGTAACGCCGCGCCGCTGGGACCATGAGTCGTTCCATCAGCAATTGGTCCCCATAGGGCTCTTCGAGATTGGCAAAGTCGGCATTTGGTGTGCGCTCTTAGGGACGGTCGTCTTGTTGTTGCTCGGCCGGCGACTCCTTCCGAATCGTACGGATATGATTGAGCAGCTGGGAGAACAGCGACGGGAATACTTAGTCGAAATGTTGGTACTTGCTGATTGCCGTCTGATTGGGCAGAGCGTTCAGGATGCGGGTCTGAGACAATTGCCAGGGTTGTTCCTGATTGAGATCTCACGTGAAGGTGAAATCGTTACCCCGGTGACTCCGAGCGATGTGATCCGAAGTGGTGATCGGTTAGTGTTTACCGGCGTGGTAAGCACGATTCTCGACCTGGAAAAGATTCCTGGGCTCGTTCCCGCAGCTGACACGACCTATGAGTTTACTCCGAGAACACGGCAGCAGCGGAATTTGACAGAAGTGGTGCTGTCGAAGACTTCGCCACTCATCGGTGCGACGGTCCGCGAAGCCCGTTTTCGTCAACTTTACAACGCGGCGGTGGTTGCCGTTCATCGAAACGGAGTTCGCCTGACAAATAAAATAGGTGACATCTCGTTGGAGCCCGGTGATACGTTACTATTGCAAACTCGTGGCAACTTTGTGGGGCGTTATCGTAACAGTCGCGACTTTTACCTGGTGAGTAGTGTGGAGGGTGACGAGCCCCGGCGCCATGATCGTGCGATTTTAGCTGGAATGGTCTTCCTGCTACTGGTGTTTTGGTTGGCCTGGGCAAGCTTTTGGGGGCAAGGTTTCGCCGCAGAACGTGGCTGGAGTCCCCTTGGAGTTTCGATTTGGCAGGGGATTTCCTCGCCAGAGATTGTCGGCATCGCCGCCGCAATCATGATGATCCTGACCCGTTGTCTGCGTGTATCGCATGCCCGTTCGGCCATTGACCTTCATATCTTGTTCGTCATCGTCGGGGCCTTGGGACTGGGCAAAGCTTTGAACGCCAGTGGTGCCGCCGAAACCATTGCCAACGCTATGGTGAGTCCGGTGGTGGGATTGTTTGGACCGGACCACGCACTCATGCCCTGGTGCTTGTTGATCGTGATGTATTTGGTGACCATTATCTTTACCGAGTTGATTACCAACAATGCAGTTGCCGCCATGTTGTTTCCGATTGCCGTGGCGATGGCCTGGCAGGCGGACCTGAATCCACGGCCGTTTGTGATGGCGGTTGCCCTGGCGGCATCGTTGTCCTTCATCACGCCGATTGGTTATCAGACAAATCTGATGGTGATGGGGCCGGGAGGCTATCAACCGCGGGACTATCTGAAAGCCGGGCTCCCGATTTTACTCGTAGTAAGTTTGACAGCCTTGGTGGCGATTCCCTGGGTTTGGCCGTTTTAGTCAGGAGGCCGGTCCAGATGAGAGATGCCAGCAGGTGGTCGCATGAGCTGACGCCCTGACCGGGTACAGGCATGACAGAGTTAAATCGTCTTACAAAAGAATGTATGGCGGCGCTGTCTCGGCGGCAGATGCTACGAAGATGCAGTGTTGGTCTGGGCTGTATTCTTCCTTACTCGCTGTACGGTTGTCCGATGGGCACAGGAGAAGACCGAGATGGGGTGGGCCGCGGAGGCCAGGCTTTGAAATCAAAACTCAACGATGGGTTTGAGGATGGCGTTGACCCGGCGGTGTGGCAGGCGACGAGTTTTTCGAGCGGTGAATTCAGGGCAGGCGGCCATTGCGAGATCAACGACTGTACAACGCCAAATACAACGATGAGCCATGGCGGCTTTGCGACCAGACGAAAACACTTCCATCCACACCTGAAGGGTGCGAACTTCTGGAAGCTACCTGGGCCGACTATAAGCGCGAAGGTGAACTGATTAAGGGGTAGGTGAGTCCTGTCTACGGTCCGTACTCTTACGGCTGGGCGATGACGATCGGTAACTACCGAGGCTGGACCGGTGAGGGGATCAAGACAGAAGGCAGGAAGCGTTCGGTACAACTCATTATCGAAGTGTGGGACAGCCAATCCGGCCTGGATGCCATTTTGGTGCGCGACGTCGTACCGCGCGACATCCGGCCCGGTGCCGACAAATTGCCCGAGACACACCCGGACAAGGAACACGCTGTCGATGCGCCCAAACCGAGAGTATCACCAAACCTTGCGTGTTGCTCTCGGCCCGGAACTATCCGCGCAGCAAAGGAGGCCTTCACGATCGGCCTTGGGGTCACCGATACGGGCTTTGTCTGAGCAATGACGGTCAGCGCGTCTGGTGGACGCTCGACGGCATGGTCATGGATACGGTCGAGATCCCAGGACACTACTTTTTCGAAGCTGAGACGTTACAATCTCTGAGTGAGGGTGCTTACGCCACCATCATGGGCGGTGCCTTCTATAAACGCAGCGTCTACAAGGTAGACGACGTGAAGATCTCGGTGTCTGTGTGAGTTCTGCAAAGCGGGTCCCGTAAAGTGCTACTGGGTTTGCCAGCTCTCACGACCGGGCCCTTTTCTGAATGGCCTGGTCCTGTGAGGTATTGATCTCGCATGGATCGCCCACTTTTTTTATCCTGAACTCTGGTACCATTTACAGACTTAGCATGATGAATCACAAATCTTACTCAACGGTTTCTTACCTGAGCATTCTTGCTGCTGGACTGGCGTCGGTTGACGTGTCAACGGTATTGGCGGCGGATGAGGCCGCGCAGCAGGCTAGCTTTGACGTTGGTTTAGGGGCTGCTGGTTTACCTGCGGAAAGTCTTCCTCTTCCGGAAGGTCTTACGCCGGAAGAACGCGTCAATATCACGGTCTACGAGCGGGTCAATCGAGGGGTGGTGAATATCACCACGCGTACCGTACGGCCAGATGTCTTTCTGTTAATGGAAGTGGTACCGGAAGAAGGAGCCGGATCGGGGTCTGTGCTGGATAAGGAAGGCCATATTCTGACCAATCACCATGTCGTTGCAGGGGCACAGCGAGTTCAAGTGACCTTGTTTGACGGGCGCTCCTATCCAGCTGTTTTGATTGGTGACGATGCGGTGAATGACATTGCAGTCCTGAAGATAGAAGCTGATCCGAATACCTTGTTCCCTATTCCTTTGGGGGAATCGACCGATTTGCGAGTAGGACAAAAAGTTTATGCCGTGGGGAATCCGTTTGGTCTGGAGCGAACGCTGACAATCGGCATCGTATCTAGCTTGAATAGAACGTTGCCTTCACGCAGTGGCCGTACGATGAAGTCCATTATTCAGATCGATGCGGCGCTCAATCGAGGAAACTCGGGTGGGCCTTTGATCAGTTCGCAGGCTCAGCTCATCGGCATGAATACAGCCATTGCTAGTGCCACCGGGCAGAATACGGGGATTGGTTTTGCCATTCCAGCGAATACGATTCGTAGGGTAGTGCCTCAACTGTTGCAGCACGGCCGAGTCATCCGTCCGGACATCGGAATCAGCAAGGTATATCCGACCGAACGTGGCCTGTTGATTGCCGTGTTGAATCCGGAAGGTCCAGCCGCTCGTGCAGGCTTGCGCGGTTTTCGTGTTGTTCGACAACAGCGTCGTCGCGGCCCCTTCATTACCACCGAAACGTCCATCGACCGATCTTATGCCGACTTGATCGTCGCGGTTGACGGTGAAGAAATTCAATCGGTGGATGATTTGTTGTCCATTGTCGAGCAACGTAGGCCCGGGGATCGAGTCACTGTGACTGTGATCCGTCAAGGTCGTCAGACCCAGGCTGTGGTAGTTTTGGGTGAGTCCGAATAACCAGTTAGACGCTTATGAAATTCCCCTGGAATCGTTTTCGGACGGCGCGAATTCTGGCGATCGTGTTGTTTATCATTGGCTTGCAATTGCAGGTTGTTGACACTTTTGTGTTCAATGAGTCCATCTCCATGCGACTTGTCGATCGTTACGGCGCCGACGCCGACACGCCTCGAGGAGCGATGCAGCGGGTGGCGGTCGAGTCCGGTTCGCGTCGCATTGAGTGGACGCCAGTTCCATGGGTCGGCTGGTCGTTACTGAGTGCTGGGATTGTTTTGTTGACCTATGGTGTGTTGGGAAATCGTTGGAGATAACGATTTTCCAATCCTGATTTCATTCTGGATGTTGCCCCATGTGGTCGGTTGTGTTGTCTCTGGCCAGGAGGAATGGGTGGCCTGGTGTGACCTGGGGTGCTGGCCCTTCTTTGGCAGAGGCGGTAGAAACCAACCAGCTCCGACACGAGCTCGTTGAGACTTGTCCTGATTTTGGCGGCGTGGGATTCTTCTAGACGACGACTGGCCGTATGGGGATGGTATCTGAATGCCGTTATCTCGTCGTTGAACGGATGCTTCTTGTTGTTGCGTGATGATCTGAGTCTCTCCGTTTGGGCAGACAGCTCTGAACGACATATATATTGAATAAGGGACGAGTCTTTTTCTGATGGATGTCGTGAGTTGTCTGGAGGTGTTCATGGGGGTCAGGTGTTGCCACTTGACATTCGTCCATGGCCCACCGACACTAAACTGCAACACGTTAACTGGAACCCGTTGAGGCTGTTTTTTTGAGGCTGTTTTATGCAAGTGACGATTCAATCCGTAGATGGTGACGTATGTCGATTGGCGGTGAGTGGAGAAGTCATTCAGCGACAGCTACGCAAATTCGTCGATCCTCTAGAGTCTGATCAGACGAATTACGGCAAGCAGGTTCTTTGTGATCTTTCGGCTACTTCTTTATTGGATTCTGCCGGCGTTAGTTGGTTCTTGGTGGCACACAAGCGTTGTCGGGAGAATCACGGTCGCTTTGTGATGCACTCGATTCCCGAGTTGATCATGAACGTGATTAAGGTTTTGCGTCTGAATCTGGTGTTTGACATTGCCGAAAACGAGGCCGCTGCCTTGGAATTAGCCAACGAACCCATTTCAGAGGAACCTCGCGGGGAAGTTAGCTATCGCAAAGAGTTGGCGGACAGTGACGATTCAGCGCCCCGCGAAGGTCAAGAATAATGGAAGTCGGGCCAGATAGATCTGTGACGCGTTAGTTAATCTTGCTTGGGCTGCCATAGAAGCGGTGGCAAAAACCAACTGCGACGGTATTTCGAGGCTGTCGAGCTCGAATGAAACGCTTTTGGGTTGACCTCGGCTCGGTAGTCTTTGGCCGTGCAGTGGATTTCTTTGGTCGACCGGAGGTCAGGTCGTTGCACGCGTTGAGCAAATGATATTAACTTGGTCGATTTAGTCACGATTTCCACCGCTCGCCTCGATCACCGATTTGAGGTTTTGTCCGTGGGTTGACGCAAGCGAAACCGTATTGACCCTCTTAGTGCTGGACCTAATCGGTTGGGTCCGGTGTTTTGGAGATTGCTGTATTCTGTTGCGCCATCTTGGGTGCGAGATTCTTCCTGTTAGACTGGCTGCAATTCACAATTCTTGTCAGCCTGTCAAATAGACCTTCAGCCAGAGACTGTTGAAAACGCATTATGAGAACATTGAAAGTTGCTGTTA
>JAKVBZ010000151.1 GCA_022448645.1 Pirellulaceae bacterium | reverse complement strand
GCGCGACTTCGACCGGCAGGTTGCGGAAATCCAAGTCCGCGTCGCCGTACTCAACCGCTACACCGCACTTGGCATACCTGTCACTGCGCCCGTAGGGTAAGTGTGTCTGGGGAAAGGGGAAGATCGCCATTAACCCGATTTGTGCAACAAAACCTCCTCGTTGCCAAACACGATGTCGCACACAAGGTATAGAAATAGTCCGGCAGCTAAAATGTCGGCTGGGCCCGGAAGCGGGCTGTCTAGCATTGCTGCCCCGCCCGCTATGATTGCCGCACCTCCGATTGTGGCTGCCTCCATTCCCCTCGGATCCACATACCTCCCCGGGTTCTGCAGTGCATACCCGTAGACACTTGCGCCATCGATGAGGCCGAGGGGGTCTGCTTGGAGGTAGCGGCCTAGGGTTGGGTCGTAGTCTCGCATCCAGTTTTGGTGGAGGCCGGATTCGGATTGGAACCACTGGCCCGGGAAGCGGAGGTCGGGGCCTCCGGTGGCGCTTTGGACGCCGCCGAAGGGTAGGTAGCTTGCCTCCCACACCACGGTGCCTGACGCGTTGGTCGCGAAGACCGGGCGGGCGATATGGTCGGTGCGGACGTAGAAGAGCTCATTGCCCTCGTAGATGCCCACGAGCTCCAGCCCGTTCCAGATGTAGTCGCGCACGTGAGTGGAGGTGCCGGTGAGCGTGTCGATGGAATATTCCGACAACCGGCGTCCGTCGCGATCGAAGACGCAGTGGATGACCTCGCCCGTCTGCGTCAGGCGGCGCACAGCTTGTTGGCCGAGGCCGTTGTACTCGTATTCGGCCTGGACGATGCCGCCGACGCTTAGGCTCTCAAGCCGGTTGGCGGCGTTGTAGGTGTAGCCGTAGCTGGTGCCTGAGCGGCTGTCGAAGGTGACGTTGCCGGCCGTGTCATAGGTGAACTGTCTGATTGGCGTGCTGCCCAGGGCCACGGTTTGGAGCTGGTTTGAGGATGCGGGGTAGTTGTAGCTCTCCATACCGGTGATGCCGGCGAGTGTGGTGGCCAGCGAGGTCCTGTTACCGACGCTGTCATAGGCGTAGGCTTTGGTGCCCCAGGGGCCGTCGGCGGATGCCAGGAACTCCCGCGCGGAATAGGAGAAGTTCTGATCCTTTGACGGGTCAAGGTTGTCCGTCACAGAGGCCAAGTTGTTGCGGGTCGTCCAGCTGTGGGTGATGTCGCGCAGGAGGCCTGCACCCCCGGTATCTGACGTGTGGAGGAGTCGGTGCGAGGTGTCATGGGTGCGCGTGTGCGAACCGCCGTCACCGTACGTGCCAGAGACCATGGGGCCGAAGGGCAGGTAGTCCATGTTGTTCAGGACGTTCCGGTTGCTCAGGTTGGTGCCTGTGTTCGGATCTTTTCCCTGCCATTTGATTTGGGTGAGGTTGCCGTCACCATCGTAGTAGAGGCGCGCCTGAGAACCGCTTGGGTACCAGATGCGTGTGACTTCTTCGTTGGCATTGTATGCGTATTTGGTCTTGTAAGTCGTGCCTTCGATTGTCTGCCAGTCCCGGTCGAGGAAGCCCCGTTGCGCGTGGTTCTCGTAATAGCGCCATGTCCTGCCCACCGAGGAGTCGATGCGGCGCACTTTGCCAAGGTAGCCGTCTTTGTTCGAGCTGGTGTAGTATGAAATTTCTACGTCGAGTGATGCGTCCGAAGGGAAGCGACGTGCCGTTAGGCGACCGCCATCGTCGTATTCGTAGTTTGTCACCACGCCGCGGCTGTCGGTCATGGACGTTACCAACCCGCGGAGGTCGTGCGTGTAGGTGATGGTGCCGCGGTCGGCGCTGGTCTCAGACACCAAATCACCAAAGCCGTTATACTCGAACTGCGTGTCGATGAGGCGGGGGTCTGTGTAGCGCGTCTGACGGTCCGCCGTATCGTATTCCATCAGCGTCGTGTGGGCGCCACGGTCTACCGTTTGAATGACGCGGTTGAGCGCGTCAAAGCTGTTGGCCGTTTGGAAGCCTTGCGCGTCTGTGCTGTTCGTCAGGTTGTCTTCTATGTCGTAGCCAAAGGAGTTGACTTGTCCGTTGTCGCCAAGGGCCTGTGTCACCCGACCAAGAGCGTCGAACGCGCTGGTATGCTGGTAGACCAGGGCCGAGCTTGCATCCAAGTAGGACGTGTTCGTCACGTTACCTGCCGCGTCGTAGGTGTAAGTCATGGTCTCACCAGAGGGCGAGGTAACCTGTGTTAGGCGTCGTGCGGCATCGTAGGCATAGCCCCAAACACGGCCCATGGGGTCAGTGACGGATATGAGCTGGCCGATGTCGTCATAGCTAAAGGTCGTCGTCTCAGCGTTCTTATCCGGTTGCAGGGTCGACGTCAGAACCCGGCCAACTTCGTCATAGGTGAACACCCAGTCGAGCCGTGACGCATCCCGAACCAGTGTCGGCAACCCAAGATCACCGTACGTCAGAACTTCCGTGACGAGCCCGTTTGGATCAGTTGTGGTCAGCAATCGACCGCTAGCATCGTAGGTGTAGGTCGTTATGTCGGCGACGCCATTTGAGAGCAGACCGGGCCCATCGACTTGCGTGAGCACTTGTAAACCGGATGAGAGGGTTGAGTATGTGTAGTCCCATTGCCGGCGGTCTCCCAAATTAGGGCTCCCGATTTGCACGTCTGTCTGAGCATACGAAACAAGAAGCTTGTCGGCGTTATAGGTGAATTCCTCAAGGAGTTGGTCCGTTTGTCGCGTCACAGGCGCAGCAAAGTTATCGGCCGCATACGTATATGTTGTGGTTCGAGGCGTCGTCCCGAGAGCATCCTCAGTCTGTGTAAGAATTCTGCCACGTGAGTCGCGCGTATAGCTGGTTACAGCTCCGTTCCGTTCGGTTCGTGAGTATAGATATCCCTCGGGGGAGCCAGCAGGGGCAGTGTAGTCGTAGGCTGTCGTAGTGGCAGCTGTGCTAGCCGTCCCCGAAACGTCGACTTGGGTCGTGACAATCCTGTCCCCTTTGAGAGCAACAGCATGGGTTGTATCTGTACCAAGCGGGCCTTCAAACTCAGCAATGGTTGCAGTTGGTTCCTGGAATTCATGTGCGTAAGCACCGCCGCTACGCTGTGTTTTGGCCACTGCAATGAAAGGCGCTGATGGACCAGCAGGACCTGCAACAGCGCTTCTGAATGCCGACGAATAGATGATGTCACCGCCGCCTTCGGCAAGAGCTAGGACCCCTTGGTATTCTACCTCGATGCGGGTGTTACCATTGCCATCTTTGATCTCACGTAGATGGGGTGGAAAAAAACCTGGGCGCTGAAAATTCTCGTATTCATACTGCGCCACGATGGTGACGGCACCAGCAGCGATATCGAGGCGCCGCGCCTCTTCGAGGACAGGAGTGTCATCTACAGTTTGCTGATAGTCGTACTGGACCTCAGCTTGAGGGCTGAAAGTCACCCCATCATAGGATGGATCAACTTGGACCGAAGTGACGACCGAAGTTTCCGGCTTTCCAGATGTAAGCTGCGTCCACTGAAATTCTGCGCGATTGCCTCGGTTATCGGACACCACGTTCACACCAGTGACGTCGGCCTCCCAGTCATAGTCTATGTTGATCCTGTAGCCGTCTGGATAGTCGATGCGTGCTAAGCGCGCGTGATCCCAGCTGCCATTCTGACCAAAAAAATGGCGGACCACGCCAGATCCGTCTCGAAGAATGAGCCAACGCTTATTGTAGCGCTCGTAATAGAACTGAACATCAATCGACGATCCGTCGAATAACTGTGTGCTATTTCCCCAATGCGCCGTGAGTGCAATCCGAGTGCCATTAGACTTCTGATAATAAGCAGGTATCCCATTTGAACCATACTTAGCAATTCTGTCAGCAAATGGAGACGCCCAGCCGGCTCCGTGCATCACTTGCGACAGATAGCGCTGTGTTAAGCGTGTGTTTTCGGCGTTGGAGACATATTTCCTCGAGATCTTGAAACGTGGCTCGCTGGGGCTGATCCAATCCGTTGCGGTCTCTGTCTTGAGGCCAGTGGCTAGGTGTGTGGGGTTTCCGGCTGAAGCATCGGCCTCGCCCAAGCGGGAGCATCTGTCGCAATTCAGTGGTTCTAGGCATGGACCCTGTGAGGTCGACACGATTTGCCCTGAAGTGTCTCTCGATACACAATAAAGTTCTACCCAAGACTCGTTGTCGTAGTCGTCTAGGCAGCTGTAAGCGTATCGGCTCGATCCTTGACCTGCGCCATCCGTTGAGCCTGGAATTAGAGGGTCATCTTCTTTGAAAAAATCACCGTCGTAGTAGAGACCGGGGATCGCGGAGGCACCGTGCGCTTTGCAAGCTTGAACCACCGTAGGATAGTAGCCGTCGCCGTATTTTACCACGCTTGTAGGCGTGCGAAACTCATTGGTTCGTATGTCGCTGGTTGACTGAGAGAGCAAAACCTGAGGAAAAAAAGTTGCAAGAAATACGCAAAGAAGGCGGACCAAAGCGCTTACCCCTAAATAGTTCTTTCAATACCAAAAGTGCCCAAGGCGAAATGGCGTCATTCACACACGCTAAGGTAGAAACGAGTTTTTCGTCAACAGGAAAAATTTGGATTTTCTTGCTGCAGTCGTTTAAGGACACTGAGGCGTAATCCGCTTGAGCAACGTTGCGGAAATTAGGTACAGCCGCTCCGAACAAGTTGCATCGGTTGAATGCTACATATGGGCATCTATTCCTGCTTCGCTTATCGTATTGCTCCCCCAAACGTCCAGTTTAACGAGAGGACTGGCTGCGAACGTAAGAGGTGGTCGTTGGAGCTTGTCCTGCTTGGGAAGTGTGCAGACGTTCCTCCGCCGCTTTTTCCATTCTAAAGATCTTTCTTAACATAATAAACCTTACGAGAAAAATACAAAAATATACTAACGTGACATTACTGTATTTTGGGGCTATGGCTCGAGCACCCTTCTGGATTGGTGGCCATGCAAATAACTTCACTCCGCATCGTATCACTCGTAGCCCTTTTGGCTCTGTTTTCTTCGGCGCTACCTGAGCGACTGAGGGCCCAAACATATCCCGTTGATTGCGCAATCTTGCTCTGCCTCTCCGGTGGGTGGCCTCCGTCCTTTCCATGTTCCAGAGCTCGAGCGGAGTTTATACGTCGGATCACTCCATGGCCGGTTGAACCGCCCCTCCAGATCTGGCGGTGCCCGATGGGCGCATCCTTAAATGGAGGTGGAGATTTCGGTCTAAGAGAGCGATTTTTTGACATCGTATATGATGCCCGACTCCAGTCCTTGCCGCGGCTTCAGAGACCTTTCCTCATTGTTGAAGAAGTCTTAGAGCCGACAGAACTGCAAGGGGCGGAGAATGCGGACATTCGGGACAACTTGAGTGCTGGTTTACTGAAGCAAGTACAATCACGCGCTGATATCGACATTAGCGGTCCAGAATTCAACTTTGTCCGCTCGATCCGAGTCTTTGATGTGCGATACGCTCGTCAGCATGAGTCCGGGCGTGATGATGACTGCAACCGCAGTGCCATCGTTGTTTTAGGAACGTACGGCATACAAGGTGATTTTGCCTGGCGGCGCTCTTCTGTTGCGGCTCTCCCAGAAGCACATACTGGTCTTGAGCAATGGGGTCGAAATTGTCCGAGCGTGTACCATCGCTCTGTCTTCGTCGAGTGGCGCGACTATGAAGGCAATTATGGGTACGAACAGGTCAATTATTGATCATGTTTTCTCTGCGTGGCGAATTCTGCTGTAATGACTTTCTAGTCTAGTTGTTCAACCCTATTGCTTGCTCAATTGCTTTGCGAATGAAAGTCCGGCCGGAGCCAGAAGCATTCTGAAATTCGGCAGAAGAAAAATCGATCTCCATTGCTGGTTGTAGAGCGTCTTCGAAGTATCCAGAACTGATGTCCCTCTTCTCAAACGCTTCAGATGCCAGTTTTCTAAGTATGTCAAAAACTGCCTGCACGCCCACTGTGCGAAAAATGTAAGAGCCCTCTTTCGCGTTTTTCCAAAAGACTTCCTCAGCGGCCTTGAGGTAGTTGAGTACCATCTTAAAAATCACTGCGTCGTTGCCCTCAATATAAGCACTTCGAAGTGGCGACTTGTCCTTTGGTCCTTCAAGCAGCACTTCTCTGGTATGAGCATCACCTTCGCGCATCAGGTTGGCATCACGCTTCGGATTACTTGAGTATAGTCTCAAGATTCCGTCGACTGCGACGGCGGTGGATATCTTCCACGCTGCTTCAGCTGCGATCTGCTCAAGCTTTGTGTCCCTCTTTGGCGCAACTGTTATGCGGCCTCGAAGTGGAGAATCTGTGTCTGTCGCAAGTTTTCGAGCAAAGAAAACGGCGAGCTTGTCTGGCGTCCAATATTCCTCTGGCTCATCAGAAACATTATAACCGAAGAGTTCGTAGGTAAGACTGCGGTCCACCCTCTTTTGAGTAGAGTTAATTGTCGCGAAGATCTGGGCCTGCAAGGCTTTGGGAAGATCGATGAATATCGAACATATCAAGTTCATACTTTGGAGGGCTTCTTGATTGGCTTTCGCGAATGAGAATAACCTGTGCTGTCCGTCGATCACGGCCGCAAGTTTGGCCTCAGACGGTATCGTTAGTTTGTGGCAGCCGTCGTCAGCTATCTGAACACTCCAGGCGCTTGAAGCTCCGTCGCCAGTCAAGCCCTCTTCGTTCGCGATGTCTTCATTCTCAGTTTGGTCGAAACCAGTTTCACGGTCATAGTTCGCCGCGACGATGATTGAGTTGGGAAACGCTGAATCCACACGGTTTATGTAGGCAGCAATTTCTGACAGACGCTTGTCTTGTATCACTCGTTGCGTTCCTTCGAGTGTATAGCCAACACCATCTGGATTAAGTGATGCACTCATTCTGTCGCTGGCGCAAACACGTAGCAACAATTCTGCTGGAAGTACTGCAACATAGAAACTCCCCAGACGCTGATCGACTCGAAGAGCGGAAACTGTGAAAGGAAACTGAATATCCATTAATCTACCTTAAAGTCGGTCAGGTTGCCCTTGACTGCTCGTGTTGTGCTGCCACCTGCGGCGGCATCAATCGGGGCGTTTTGATAGGTAAGCTCGTCGCCATTTGTGAACCACCAGAACCAAATCGCAAAAATACCAAACCAAATCGCAGCCCCTAAGGACCTGGAGTAGCCCCCTGAAAGTGGTCCACCAACTGGGATAGATTATCCCGCAAATTGGAGGATCAGCGATGGCTGGAAAACGAGAAAAGCCGGAAGAGATTGTATCGAAGCTTCGGCAGGTTGAAGTTCTGCAAGGACAGGGTGCTACGATTGCCGAGGCGGTTCGCCAGATCGGGGTGACGCAGCAGACGTTCTATCGATGGCGTAAGCTCTACGGCGGGATGCAGCGGTCCCAACTCGCGCGTCTGAAGGAGCTGGAAAAAGAGAACCAGCGGCTGAGACGTGCGGTGTCTGATCTAACCTTGGACAAGCTGATCCTGACTGAAGCAGCAAAGGGAAACTTCTAAGCCCTTCGCGTCGCCGCAGATGCATCGACCGTGTGCGGCGGGAGCTTGGCGTGTCCGAACGCCGCGCCTGCCGCACTTTGGGTCAGAATCGATCCACACAGCGCAAGGT